>NZ_JCBDGK010000027.1:0-21131 GCF_059834005.1 Vibrio sp. R12-SW3-ISO1 | reverse complement strand
TGATACCTTATCGCCACTTTTACAGCTCTGTCTTGCTCAGCCTGAAAAGCTGCGTCTAGCCGACATTGCCGAATACAACCCTAAATTTGACATCGACCAGCAAACGGCGCGATTCGCAGCCCGCTTATGCTGGGACATAGCTAAGGCCATGGTGAACACACCAAGCCAGACTAAACAACCGAACAAGGAGTTCCCCCAATGAGTCAACCGACCAAGCATCACAACCCGCGCCTTGATACGGCGCGTACCATTCGCGCGCCACATGGCACAACCTTGCGCGCGAAGTCTTGGCTCACCGAAGCGCCACTGCGCATGTTGATGAATAATTTGGACCCCGATGTGGCCGAGCACCCACACGCGCTCGTCGTATATGGCGGTATTGGGCGCGCGGCGCGCGATTGGGCGTGTTATGACAAAATCGTCGAGGTGCTGGAGCGCCTTGAAGACGACCAAACCCTAGTGGTGCAATCGGGCAAGCCTGTTGGTGTGTTCCCTACTCATAAAAATGCGCCACGCGTACTGATCGCTAACTCGAATCTCGTTCCCCATTGGGCCAACTGGGAGCACTTTAATGAGCTCGATAAGCAAGGGCTGATGATGTACGGTCAAATGACGGCGGGCAGTTGGATTTACATCGGTTCACAAGGGATCGTCCAAGGCACCTATGAAACCTTTGTCGCGGTAGCCAAACAACACTTCTCTGGTGATGCCAGTGGCCGTTGGGTGCTTACCGGAGGCTTAGGCGGCATGGGCGGTGCGCAGCCGTTGGCCGCGACGATGGCGGGCTTTTCGATGATCGCCGTTGAATGTGATGAATCTCGAATCGATTACCGTCTGCGTACGGGCTACGTCGACAAGAAAGCGACCTCGCTCGATGAAGCACTAGCAATGATCGCAGACGCCACCTCGCCGATTTCTGTTGGCTTACTGGGCAACGCCGCCGATATTTTCCCTCAGTTGGTTGAGCGCGGCATTACACCGGATGTTGTCACCGATCAAACCTCGGCACACGATCCTCTGAATGGCTACTTACCATCAGGGTGGACGATGGCACACGCTGCGACAATGCGCTCACAAGATGAAGCCGCCGTGGTGAAAGCGGCCAAGCAATCCATGGCGCGCCAAGTGCAAGCGATGCTCGATTTGCAATCACGCGGCGCCGCTACCCTAGATTACGGCAACAACATCCGCCAAATGGCGCTTGAAGAGGGGGTCGAAAATGCGTTTGATTTCCCTGGCTTTGTCCCTGCCTATATTCGCCCACTGTTCTGTGAAGGGATTGGGCCATTTCGCTGGGCGGCGCTCTCCGGCGATCCGGAAGATATCTACAAAACCGACCAAAAAGTGAAAGAGCTGATCCCCGACAACCCACACCTGCACCAATGGCTAGATATGGCGCGCGAGCGCATTCAATTCCAAGGTTTACCGGCACGAATTTGTTGGGTGGGCCTTAAAGATCGCGAGCGTCTTGGCCAAGCATTCAATGAAATGGTCAAAAATGGCGAACTCAAAGCGCCGATTGTGATTGGCCGCGATCACCTTGATTCTGGCTCGGTGGCCAGCCCGAACCGTGAAACAGAAGGCATGATGGATGGCTCTGACGCCGTCTCAGATTGGCCCCTATTGAATGCACTGCTCAATACCGCAGGCGGCGCCACTTGGGTGTCGCTGCATCATGGCGGCGGTGTTGGTATGGGCTTTTCACAACACTCGGGTATGGTCATTTGCTGTGATGGCAGCCAAGATGCCAGTGAGCGAATTGCACGTGTCCTGCACAATGACCCTGCAACAGGGGTGATGCGCCATGCGGATGCAGGCTACGATATCGCGAAAAAATGCGCCGCAGAGCAAGGATTAGATCTTCCTATGCTCAATGAAGAACTGAAAAAGCTAAAATAACCCGCGCACGAGAAGGAATATGAACATGCTCAACTTACTGTTAAAGCCGGGACAGCTCAGCTTACATCAATTGCGCCACATCAGTCGCAGCCCAGTTAACCTTTCACTGGACGACAGCGCCATCCCTGCCATTGAAGAGAGTACACAGGTGGTGGAACAGGTGATCGCGGAAAATCGCACCGTCTATGGCATCAACACCGGTTTTGGCTTACTGGCCAACACGCGTATTGCGCCTGAAGATTTAGAAACCTTGCAAAAGAGCATTGTACTGTCACACGCTGCCGGCATTGGCGAGCTGATGGCGGATGAAACCGTACGTTTGATGATGGTGCTCAAAATCAATAGCTTATCGCGTGGCTACTCAGGGATCCGCCTAAGTGTCATCCAAGCGCTGATCGAGTTGGTCAACGCGCAAGTTTACCCTTGCGTGCCGCAAAAAGGCTCCGTTGGTGCCTCGGGTGATTTAGCGCCGCTGGCTCACATGAGCACCGTGCTGCTTGGTGAAGGGCAAGCGCGTCACAACGGCAAGATCATTTCGGGTCTTGAAGCCCTGACGATCGCGGGTCTAAAACCGATCACCTTAGCGCCAAAAGAGGGCCTTGCTCTGCTCAACGGCACGCAAGCCTCCACAGCCTTCGCGTTGGAAGGTCTTTTTGCAGCCGAAGACCTGTTTGCTTCAGCAACCGTGTGCGGCGCGATGTCGGTGGAAGCAGCGCTTGGCAGTCGTCGTCCGTTTGATCCGCGCATTCATCGCGTGCGGGGTCATCGCGGGCAGATGGACGCCGCTGCGGCGTTTCGTCACCTGCTTGATAACAGCAGTGAAATCGGTGAATCGCACAACGGCTGTGAAAAGGTGCAAGACCCCTACTCCCTGCGCTGCCAGCCTCAGGTCATGGGCGCGTGCTTGCAGCAGATTCGTAACGCGGCCGATGTGTTGCAGGTAGAGGCCAACTCCGTCTCAGACAACCCCTTGGTGTTTGCCGACGACGGCGACATCATCTCAGGCGGTAACTTTCACGCAGAACCAGTGGCGATGGCTGCAGATAACTTGGCGCTCGCCATTGCCGAAATTGGCAGCCTCTCTGAGCGTCGTATGGCGCTACTTATTGACAGTGCGCTCAGCAAACTGCCGCCATTTTTGGTCGACAACGGCGGCGTGAACTCGGGCTTTATGATTGCTCAAGTCACCTCTGCGGCACTGGCAAGCGAAAACAAAACCTTGGCTCACCCTGCCTCGGTGGACAGCTTGCCAACCTCAGCGAACCAGGAAGATCACGTGTCGATGGCGACATTCGCCGGCCGCCGCCTTCGAGACATGGCCGAAAATACCCGCGGTATCTTAGCCGTTGAGTATCTATCTGCCGCGCAAGGGATCGATTTTCGCTCCCCGCTCTCCTCTTCCCCACGTATTGAAGAGGCTAAGCGCATCTTGCGCGAGAAAGTCAGCTTCTACGACAAAGATCGCTACTTCGCCCCTGATATTGAAAAAGCCAACAGCCTGCTCAAAATGGCGGTTCATAACCATCTGATGCCACAAGAGATCCTGCCGAGTCTCTAACCCTCTACACTCAAACATAATGCCTAGAACGCCACCTGCGTTCTAGGCCCATCTCAAAACGAGTCATGGTTTAGTGAAAATTCAACTGGATCGACCATTGAAATCAAATCGTCATATATAATCACGGCAGTTTTGGCTAAGTAGCGTACATTATGTTTTTAACTCCTTATTTTTCTAGCAACGACAAGCAATTCCAATTCACTCGCCTTCAGGCCAGTCATTTCGCCAAAAAAGTGGCCGGTGACTACAACCCTATTCACGATGAAGACAACAAGCGCTTCTGTGTACCCGGCGATTTATTGTTTGCTGTGCTGCTACAAAAAGAGGGCGTCAGCCAGAAGATGCGTTTTGACTTCTCAGGTATGGTGAACGATGGCATTGCCCTGCACATTGAGAACAAATGCAGCAAAGAAGCCGCGGTGGTTGATGCCAACGGTAAAGAATACCTGCACATGAACCGTGAAGGCGCAGTGAGCCATGACCCCGCGTTCATTGAGCACGTTGTGACAAACTACGTACAGTTCTCCGGCATGAACTTCCCTCACATTATGGTGCCTCTGATGGAAGAGCAGCAGATGATGATCAACTGCCAACGTCCTTTGGTGATTTACGAAAGCATGGAAGTAGAATTTACCCGCCTAGACCTGACCCACCCAGAAGTCAGCTTTGCCGGCGCCACCTTTGATGTTGAAGGTAAACGCGGCGTTGTGACACTCAACTTTGATTTTAAAGAAGATGGCGAAATTGTCGGCAAAGGTGTCAAGCGCATGGTGGCCAGCGGCCTGAAGCCATACAACCAAGCCGACATCGATGACTTGGTGAATCGCTTCAACGAGCGTAAGGACGCGTTTCTTGCCCAGTTTAGTGTTGCTGCGTGATTAGTTAGGCTCATTACATAGCGATTGATAAAACTACGCCCCACAATAGTGGGGCGTAGTTTTTGTATGTGTGAAGATAGTTATTTTTTATATGGATTTAATCTAAAATGCTTTTGGACAAAAGCGTGTCAAGACGTCGGCCGTATCAAGTAAATTTCGGATAAGAATTTCTATAGTTTAACGCCTGGTTCTGGGGCTGCATGGAGCGTAGCGTAAAGCAGTCCCTAGCAACCACTTGTTACATTTTTTCTCTATCGAACAGTAACTGCTCGCTGGTTTCGTAAATATCTGACCAAGTACCACCAAGATTGGTATAAGGTATTAGCTTGTACTCTTCATCATGCGCTTTTAAGAAGACGACATTAGTGCCTGATGATTGGTGGAGTTTGATAGCCTCTGCTTTAATTCTATCACTCGAATTGCAACCTAAATAGATGCATTTAATACTATCAAGTGGGATTTCGGAAACGTATATTTCATTTCCTAATGCATCTTTGATGTTCAGGTTTTTACATTCAGACAATGGCTTGGTTATTCTGATTTCATTTTCATAGGACCAAATATCAGATTTAAAATACAGTTCTTCGATAGCTACATATTCATTTTCATACAAAAGCTTCGCATCAATAATTGGCCTACGAGGAAGATAGTGAACTGGACTAGAAATTTTGATGAATTCACTGTCTGGCTTAAACTCAATTACTATGCCTTGGTGTGACTCTGCATAGTGCGCCCACATTAGGAAATTCGCTGGCATAAGTGTTTCTGCTTGTGTAAGACACAAGATGCCAATCTTGTCATTTAGTTGCGAGAAGATGTTCTTCCCATCTAATTTTCGTGATTGAGTTTCTGCCGTGTGGTTGGTAAGAAGATACTTCTCATAAGAAGATTGGTGTCCGTGTATTACGAACTGGCATGGCCGCTCCTCCCCTTCAACAAATTCTTCATCCAATACATGAAATTCTGGCTGTAACTCGAACGGATCATTAAATGCTTTGGGCTGAGAAAACCTTATTGTTTGTTCTTTGAGGAAACACTCCGCAGATATATTCCCCAAGTATTTATATGTTTTCACCCTGACTCCCTATGTGGCACCGAGAAATGTAACATTTTATTAGTGCGCATGTGCGTTTACCTCGTTGGACCAGCGAAAACGCGCACAGTTAACTATCTGTATGTAATGAACTTATCAGTAATCTGCTCAATATACCATCTGGGAAAATGCGCATGTGCGTTTCCCAAACCTATTATCTAACACATAGATTTTTAATTACATGATTTTAAGAGTATTTTGTTCATGTTGTAATGTGAAAACGCACACGAAGTTGGGATAAAAATCGTCGTGATTTCAATATAATTGTATGCCTGTCCAGCTTTTAGGCATTGCAAAGAATTGTAATATTTGAGTGAAATGGATGAAAATTTGTAGGCGAGAAAGTCTACGTTTGACTTCGTCACAGACAACGTGTTAACTCGTTTTTGGGCATTTCCGAGCCATCCACCAAACACTTCTAATACCACCAGATATTAACGCCACAATCGCCTTACCACTAAATCCACCGGCGCACGCTCTGCTTGTAATCAATAAACGCTTGGCCAAAACGTTGCTCTAAGGCGCGCTCTTCGGGTTCGATTTGGAAACGATTCATGTAGAGGACAAAGCCGAATGATAGCAGGATGGAGAGCAAGTTTTGTTGCCAGTAGGCAAAGCCGAACAGCAGAAGGAATAAGCCTAAATACATCGGGTTGCGCGTTATGCTGTAAATGCCCTTCACGACCATTTGTGATGTTTCGTGGGGCTTTTGTGGGTGAACGGTAGTTTTGGCGCGTTTGAAAGCGATGATGCCTGTGATCCCCACGTAGCCAGCGCAAACAAAACAGATCGCAAACACGGTAAAGCCAAACGGCAGTGGAAAGCGCAACGTTGGGAAGAGCTGAGCAACTTTAGCAATCACGACAAACATCGCAATAAATACCGCGACGGGAGGGATCTTAAGTTCGAGCTTTTGCATCTTGGTTCTCCACTGATTTGTGTTTTGGGCAGTGCTATTACCCGCCGATATGATAAAAATAGCCCAGATGCGTGTTCTGGGCTAATGAGAGCGTGAGGTTGGCGTAATCAGTTTATACGATTTGCAACAGCGCCTGTAACGGGTGCTGAGTCACCTGCGATTCAAAGCGTTTGACCTGACTGCGGCATGAGTAGCCGGTGATCAAACAGCGCTCTTTGGGCAGGGCGTCTAAGTTGGGCTTCCAGCTCAGTTGGTAAATGTCTTTCGACATGGTGAGCTTATCCACCTCGTGACCGAACGTCCCCGCCATACCGCAGCAGCCCACTGGCACGGTATTTAGCTTGGCGCCGAAGTGAGTAAAGATGGCGCCCCACTCTTTCTCAGCGTTTGGCATCTTGGTTTTCTCAGTGCAGTGCGCAAACAGATACCAAGGTTCGTCATTGTTGGCTGAATCACGGGTTGAGTTGTTGACCTCAAACTCTGACAATTTCGGATAGAGCCACTCATGCACGGTCAACACCTCAAAATCGCCGCGCGCCTCACCAAGTACCTCTTTATATTCGTCGCGGTAACAAAGAACCAACGCAGGATCGACGCCGACTAAAGGCACGCCGACATCGGCCACTTGCTCCAAGAAGGCGGCGGTGTTTTTCGCGCTTGAGGCAAACTGCTTCAAAAAGCCTTTGATATGCTGAGCTTTGCCGTTGGGCTTAAACGGTAGCAAAATCGGCGTTTTACCGAGCTTTTGTACCAACTTGGCAAAATCTTCCACAACTTGCGCGTCGTAGTAACTGGTGAATGGGTCTTGCACGATCACGACGTGATTTTGCTTGTCATCCGCAGAGAGCGCTGCAAGTTCTTGAAGATTAAACGGCTTAAGCGCGGATAAGCGCGATTTCAGCGTCGGTGTTGAGAGCAAAGGCGCATCCACATAACCGACGGTGGCTGCCGTCATCTCTTGTACCCACTTTTGGCTAAGAACGCCGTTGACCAACTTAGGCGCTTTTGCCATCAAAGGCAGCATGGTTTCAATGTTCGCCACCAGATAATCTTTCGCTGGACGCTGATAACGTGAGTAGTAGATGTTCAAAAAGCGCGAGCGGAAGCTCGGCACATCGACTTTAATCGGACACTGGCTCGCACACGCTTTACAGGCCAAACAGCCACTCATCGCCTCAAACACCTCGTGAGAGAAATCGTATTCGTGACGCTTGTTGAGTGTATTGCGGACACGGTCGATCATGGTCTTGATGCTTGGCGTGCGCTCTAGCGTCTGCTTTTCCAGGTCGAGCACATTAATGTTTTGCTCACTTAACTGGCGCAACCACTCTCGCACTATCCCTGCACGGCCTTTTGGCGAGTGACGGCGATCGGCCGTGACCTTCATCGACGGGCACATTGGCGAAGCGGTGTCATAGTTAAAACAGAGACCGTTGCCGTTACACTCCATTGCTTGCTTAAAGCTGTCTCGCACTTGTACATCGATTTGGCGATCATAGTAGCCGCGTTTGGTGTCGGTCACTTTAACCAAAGACTCTTGGCTATCGAGCGGCGTACAAATTTTGCCAGGGTTCATTTTGTTGTGTGGGTCAAAGGCGGCTTTAACACGGCGCAGCTCAGTAAAGAGCTCTTGACCGAAGAACTCCGGACCGTATTCAGAGCGGAAGCCTTTGCCATGCTCGCCCCACATAAGACCGCCGTATTTGGCCACAAGCTTCACCACCTCATCGGAGATCTGGTGCATCAGCGCTTCTTGTTTCGGATCGCACAAGTCCAACGCAGGACGCACATGCAATACCCCCGCATCCACGTGGCCAAACATGCCGTAATTCAGCTGTTTGTCATCCAAGAGTTGGCGAAACTCTGAGATAAAATCGGCCAAGTTTTCTGGTGGCACACACGTATCTTCGGCAAACGCGACCGGCTTTGCGCGTCCTTTCGCCGCGCCGAGCAAGCCCACCGCTTTTTTACGCATATTGTAAATACGGCCAATACTCGCCAAATCATCACACACTTGGTAGCCAATGATCCCAGCTTCACCCGCTGCGAGCATCTCTTCTAAACGGGCGGTCAAGTCACTCACTTGTTGTGCGACTTCCTGCTCATCTTGCCCGGCGAACTCCACCATGTTGATGCCCTGCATCTCTTTGCCCGGCACATCGGCTAACAGATCGCTGACGGTATGCCAAACAATGTCTTGTTTGGCTAAGTTGAGCACTTTAGAGTCCACCGTCTCAACGGAGAGCGCTTTGGCTTCCACCATAAACGGCGCATTGCGCAAGGCAGAATCAAACGTGTCGTATTTTACGTTAACTAGGGTACGCGCTTTAGGAATTGGCGTGAGATTGAGCTTGGCTTCGGTGATGAAAGCGAGCGAGCCTTCTGCGCCGCACAGCACACGGGTAATATCGAAGGTATCGTTTGCTTCATCAAACGCATTTTTTAAATCGTAACCCGTTAAGAAGCGGTTAAGCGGCGGGAACTTAGCGTTAATCTGCGCGCGTTTGTCTCGGCACACTTGCTCTGTCACCGTTAACGCTTGATGCGCGTACTCGCCCTCTTTCGGTAGCCCATGAGATAAGTCCGACTCAAGAATCGATCCATCGGCAAACACCGCTTGCAATGATAGGACATGGTCAGAGGTTTTACCGTATTTGAGTGACCCCTGCCCCGAGGCATCGGTATTGATCATGCCACCCAAGGTTGCGCGGTTACTGGTGGAAAGATCTGGCGAGAAGAAGTAGCCGTATGGGCGCACCGCATCATTGAGCTGATCTTTAATCACGCCAGTTTGCACTCGCACCCACCCCTCTTCGGAGTTGATTTCGAGAATCTTATTCATGTAGCGCGACAAATCGACCACGATGCCTTTCGTCAGCGATTGACCATTAGTTCCGGTACCGCCACCACGCGGTGAAAAGGTGACACGTTCATAGGCCGCTTTGCTGCCGAGTTGACCAATCAGCGCGACATCTTGCGTCGATTTCGGGTGGATAACGGCTTGCGGTAGTTGCTGATAGACGCTGTTGTCTGTGGCGACAGCGAGGCGACTTGAGTATTGGCTTTCGATATCGCCACTGAAGCCGGCGAGTTTTAATTCATCAAGAAAACCGAGGACGACGGGATCGACATCTGGTTGAGAGTGTAATCTTGGTAACATTTGCTTCCTGCCCCTACTGCGCTGATCCTATCAGCATTGGGTTCGATACATTCGGGTTATAATTTGAGTTAGGTCACTTTACAACATTTAAAAGGGTGATCAAAACAGAAATGCAGTGTCAAATTGGAACTTCTCGCAATTCTTTCCCACACTTAGAAATCATGGACTTGATTTAAAGTGCTTTTATGAGCGATTCATCAATGAAGAAAAACAAAATCATCACGACAGAAGACATTCTCCTTAAGTTATGCCAGTCCGTTTCTGGCGTTATGACCTCTGCGACCAGCTCTCAAATTACCTACTCTGCCATGGTGCAGAAAATCACCAAGACCAGCCTAAAACCGGACTTCGGTTGTTTTGTCCTCTTTGATGGTGGTTTTTCTGGGTTGGTGGTGATCAACTTTACGGCCAAAGCCGCGCTTGAGGTGTACACCAACTACATGCGCAATATGGGGATGCCGGAAGAAGAGCTCGCCGTCACTCACACCTCCGACGAAGTGGCCGATGTACTGGGTGAGCTGATGAACCAGCTCGTCGGTGCGTTCACCAACCAAGTGCGCAAAGATCTGCAAACCCACATCACACAGAACCAGCCTAAAATGCTGTCACTTAACAAACAGGTGATTCTGTCGGTCGATACCAACCTTGATCGCCCTCAAGCGCGACGTGTGACCTTCTCGACCGAGAAAGGCAACATCTTCTACTTAGAGTTGGCGATGGATAAGACTGAGTTTATTCAGCTCGAAGAATTTGAAAGCCACGACGAAGATGAAACGCCAGACAGCATCCTAGAGAAAGCGCGCCAAGAGATGCAGGACAAAGAGAAAAAATCGGCCGATAAAAATGATGATGCCGATGACATCTTCGCCGAACTAGGTATCTAAATCCGCCAACTTTTCAGCCCAGCGGTTTTTACCCCCTTCAAACGCCATCGACTTTTCGGTGGCGTTTTCCTACATCACCATTTCCGTTTTATGACAGAACACGTTAAAATAGCCGACTTTGTTAAATTAGTTACCCCTTAGCTGTCGATGGATAAACAAAAAGCCCTCAAAAAAATAGCGAAGTGTCTGGAGCTCGGAAACTCAGCCAACGTTAACGAAGCCGCCAATGCCATCAAGATGGCACATCGCTTGATGCTCAAATATGGTCTCGACAAGGACGATATCGAGTTCATCAAGATGGGCAAAACCCAATCGACACACTTACTCCCTGCCAACGTCAGCTCAAATCTGCTGCGCATCATCCGTGGTATCAACACCAAATTCGGCGTTGAGGCGGTACTTTTGAACCATAAGGGTTTAAAACGCGTGGAGTTTATTGGCGAAGCGGATCGCGCCATCTTCGCCGCCTTCGCTTTTGACATCGTATACCGCGAAATGAACGAACAGACCGGTCGTTTCAGAAACAGTTTTGCAGGCACCGGGACATCTAACGCCGAAGTCACTCGCCGCGTGAACTCGTTTTTGTCTGGATGGGTGGAAGGTGCGCTGGAAAAACTGCCGATCATCTCTCCTGATGAAGAGTCTGCGAAAAAAATCGATGACTACATCGATAAAGAGTTTCAAAACATCGATCGTGAAACCTTCAAGCAGCAGTTACGTGAAGCGATGAAAAACATCACAGAAGATTACGAAGTGGGTCTTAAGAAAGGTCGAACCGTATCGGTCAATCGCCCGATCGACGGTGGACAAGCACCAAAGCTACTGCGTTAACCCAAGAGTCCGCTAGCCCGATTCTTTAACGCTAAATCGGCAACGGCATTAGAGAAAAGCGACGCCGCGCACTCACCAACTTGGTTAAGATGCATACACATCTTTGCGCGGCTGAGTATAATCAAAGGTATCACTGGTCAACTTTACCAAACGGACGTTGTTTTTGACTCGATTTGCGGCTTTACTTTTCCTTATTCTGAGCACCTCACTCTGGGCCAATACGCTTGAAGAGCTTCAGCAGCAGGCCCAAGCGAATAATGTTCACGCTCAGTTCCAACTCGCCAGCACTTACCTTGCACAAGAAAACCCCGATCAACAAACGATCGATGATGCCCTCTATTGGCTCGAAACATCGGCGCAAGGGGGTAACCGTCAAGCTGCGTTTGAATTGGCCAGCTTGTCACTTGACAAGAACGGCGTCAGACCCGACCTAGAAAAAGCGCTCTTCTGGCTTACTAAATTGGCATTGGCCGAGGACGCTCAAGCTCAGCTGCAACTTGGCCGACTCTATGAGCAACTGTCAGTACAACCCGACAACCTTGATCTTGCAAAGGTGTGGTTTCAACTCGCTGCGCAAAATGCCACTGACCCAAGCTTACAAAGTGACGCCGAAAACGGATACAACCGCGTCTTAGAAGCACAATTTAACGCCAGGAGAGCCAAGCAAGTAGCGGCCATCAGTCAACTAGACGTTGCCTTTGACGATGAATCCATCACCCTCAGCCCTCAAGCCCAAACCATCGACGCCAGCCAAGAGCACGATGGTGTTTTGTTCGGCTTGATGGGTCTTTGCCTGCTAACAAGTGGCCTTTGCATTTGGTTGTGGCGCAAGCAAAGAGGTTTAGTACACCAGCGCACTGCAACTGAGCAACAAGGTCATGCTCAAAACTCTAAAATGCAGACCAGAGTTAAGGAGCAAGATGCCCTGCTCAAGCAGCAAAAGCGCCAGCTTGAAACTCTCTACCGTGAATTTAAAAAGCTGCAAGGGCAGAGCAAGGTTTCTCCCACTCGTCCAACGCAGAGCAAACCTGCGGCGCCTTCACCGGTTTACTTAGCCAGTGCAATGTTTGGCTTTAAGCCCTCACAATTGCCCAGTGAGCGTGAAATCAAAGTACGTTACAAGCAATTGAGTAAGATTTATCACCCGGATCTCAAAGGCAGCGAAGAGGAAATGAAGCGTCTTAACGGTGCGCTCAAGCTTCTGATTAATGAGGTTAACAAATAGTTACATTTGCTCAGCGCATCCTGTTCAAGTTTTCATCAAGCGTTTAAAACTCGGCGTCGCGCAATCGATCTCCATCCCATTTCGATAACAAATCATTAACCTAACCGTGTTCTGTATGTCATAATCCTGCCCGACAATAAACCTGAGCAAGACAAACAGACTCAGGTAAGATGGGGAGAACGAGATGTTTACGATCGAAGGAGTATGTGACTGGTGTAAAAAGCCCAGCCTACTCACCAAGCATGATTATGTCGATGGCAAGTACCACCACTCTTGCAAAGAGTGTTTTGAATACGCGACACTGGATGTGCGTCAATTCAATCTTGCCGAGCTGCGCCAACGCGAGCGCCTATCACACTCACTGTGAGTTAGACAGTTATCAGCACTTCTCTCAAGGACGACAAGCCACTCTCAACGAGTGGCTTTTTAGTCTCTGGTTTTCTACTATTTTGGCGTTTTACTCGTTCTCTGGTGCATCGGCTTGACACTCAGGTCGTGCGCGAGCGAACGCCGCCAACTTACCAAGTGACGCCGTCACATCCGCAATGTTGGGATAGCGCCGCATATCAAGGTCAAAGCGCTGTGCGTTATAGACCTGCGGCACCAAACAGACGTCCACGAAGGTGACTTCATCCCCGACACAGTAGCAGCCGCGACGCTCGCTAATACGTGACTCAAGCGCCTCAAACGCGACTTCAATCCAGTGTCGGTACCACTGCTGTTTTTGCTCTTCGCTGACGTGCAATGTCGAAGTGAGGTACTGGAGCACGCGCAAGTTATTGATAGGATGAAGATCCGCGGCAATATCTAAGGCCAAAGCTTTGACCCAATATCGCTCGTCACCTGATGGAGGAATCAATCTTGAGTGTGGATAGGTTTCATCAAGATACTCAATAATCGCCAGTGACTGGTGAATGCGCCTATCACCCTCCACCAGCACAGGGACTAACTTCGCAGGATTGAGCGCTTGATACGCCTCGCTGTGCTGCTCACCACCCTCTTTGACCAGATGAATTGGGCGTGACTGATAGCTCAAACCTTTTAGGTTGAGGGCAATTCGGACTCGATACGCCGCAGAGGAACGCCAGTAATCGTAAAGAATCCGCTCACTCATAGCGCACAACCTGTTGATCAATAGCGCCAAAGATCGACACGCCCTGCTCATCGAGCATCTCTATTTTGATGCGATCGCCAAAACGCATAAAAGCGGTGGCAGGCTGACCATCGCGGATAGTTTCAATCATTCGCAACTCGGCAATGCAGGAATAGCCAACACCTCCCTCCAGAATAGATGTGCCGTAATCCGTGCCTTGCTTGTTGGAAACGGTGCCTGAGCCAATAATGGTTCCGGCGCCCAGTGGGCGTGTTGCTGCAGCGTGCGCGATAAGCTCAGGGAACTCAAAGGTCATGTCCACACCAGCGTTAGGGCAGCCAAACGGTTCGTTATTGAAGTGGCTCAGCAACGGCAACGCCAACTTTGCGCCATCCCACGCGTCGCCTAGCTCATCCGGGGTGACCGCGACCGGAGAAAACACCGACGACGGTTTGGATTGAAAAAAGCCAAAACCTTTTGCCAACTCATTGGGGATCAAACCGCGCAACGAGACATCATTGACCAACATTAACAACCGAATTGAAGATTTGGCCTCCTCAGCGCTGACGCCCATCGGCACATCACCTGTGATGACGGCCACTTCCCCTTCAAAGTCGATACCCCAAGCTTCATCCCCCAATGGGATGTCATCGGTTGGACCAATAAAGTGATCCGACCCACCTTGATACATCAGTGGATCGGTCCAAAAACTGGGCGGCATCTCCGCGCCGCGCGCTTTGCGCACCAATTCGACGTGGTTGACGTACGCAGAGCCGTCGGCCCATTGATACGCACGTGGCAAAGGAGACTCACACTGCTGAGCCGAAAACGCCAGCGAATCTCTGGCTTCGCCTAGGTTCAAACGTTGATATTGCGTCTCAAGCTGCGGCGCCACGCTGGACCAATCATCAAGCGCGGCTTGCAAGGTCGGCGCAATGTCTGAGACATCCAAATAACGGCTTAAATCCTTGCTAACCACAACAAGGCAACCATCGCGTGTTCCATTTTTCAAACTGGCGAGTTTCATACTTCCTCCTTGCCCGTGGGCTGACGCCAACTGTAGACATAATCAATATTCTCCACCTCACTCGCCACTTGACCGATGTCGAGCGCATGTCGGGTATCGATCATGACCGCTACTTCGTCGGTGAAGGTTTTCTTATGGGCTTGACCGGCCTGAAACGCCTTGGGGTGCGGCCCGTGAGTAAACCCTGCGGGGTGAAAGGTCACCATGCCTGCTTCGATATTGTCGCGACTAAAAAAATCTCCGGCGTGGTAGAACAGCACTTCGTCATAGTCATCATTGTTATGAAAAAACGGTACTTTCAACGCACCGGGATCGCTTTCAATTGGGCGCGGCACGAACGTACAGACGACAAATCCTTCGCCAACAAAGGTGGTATGCGCCGATGGCGGCAGGTGATAACGATGTGACATCAATGGCCGAATATCACGCCAGTTGACTCGCACCACGGATAAGTCACCATGCCAACCAATCGCATCCAAAGGATTAAACGGATAGGTCACCACACTCACCTGTTCGTGGCGTTTGATGTGTACCTCTGTGGTTTGCTCTGAATACTGCGCTTTAAACGCCTCATCAATACTGGGCACATCGAGCACCGCTGGATCAAATACTGCGTGATTGCCGACCATGCCTTTCTCTGGTAGCGAATAGGCGGCATCGCTGTTTTCAATCATCAACACAAACATGGGTTCTGAGATCTCTAGGCGCCAAGACGTCGAACGTGGAATCATCACGTAATCCCCTTCACGCACCGACAAGTGACCGTAGTCGCAATAGAGATCCCCACTGCCTTGGTGAATAAACAGCAGGTCGTCACCATCGGCGTTGCGCACCAAATGACGCATCGACTGCTCGCAGAGCCAGACTCGAACCTTACAATGGCGATTGTGTAACAGCGTCGGCACTTGCCAAGGGGAGGACTGACGCGCCCTGTCTACCTGATTGAAGTTGAACGCGCGTGGCTTAAGATCCCCTTGCCATTCGTTCCATCCCGTCGGCGCGTGTCGATGATGAAAGTGACTGGCAGGACCGAAAAATCCACTGCGACCGGCCTCTCGCTCAAAAATGGCCTCTTCAGGAAAATCCGCATGGGCTTGCTTAGAACAGACGCCCTCCCGATGCGGAAAGGTGATCCATTTACGCATCACTCAGTACCCCGCGACGAATTTGATCTTCTTCGATGGATTCAAACAGCGCCTTGAAATTGCCTTCACCGAATCCTTCATTGCCTTTACGTTGAATGATTTCAAAAAACACCGGACCAATCACCGTTTGGGTGAAAATTTGCAGCAATATGCCGTCTTTCATCGGCGCGCCATCGATAAGAATTTGCAGCTCACGCAGGCGTGCGAGATCCTCACTGTGCCCCTCAACACGCTGATTTACTTTTTCATAATAGGTATCAGGGGTAGGCATGAAGTCCATGCCGCGATCGCGCAGAGTCTGCACCGTTTGGTAGATGTCGTTGGTGCTCAGCGCAATGTGTTGAATGCCTTCGCCGTTGTACTCACGAATAAACTCTTCAATCTGCGATTTGTCGTCAGACGATTCGTTGATTGGGATACGAATCTTGCCACACGGCGCGGTAATCGCTCGACTCACAAGACCGGTCAACTTGCCTTCAATATCAAAGTAACGAATCTCTTTAAAGTTACCGATCCGTTCGTAAAATCCAGCCCAGGTGTCCATGTTGCCTTGCTTGACGTTGTGCGTGAGGTGATCGATTTCAAACAGCCCAACATCCATAGTGTTCATGCGCTCGTCAGCATCGGCATAGAATCGGAAATCCACATCATAGATACTGCCGTCTTGGTAGCGGTCAACGAAGTAGAGCAAGCTATCACCAATGCCGTACACCGCCGGAATGGAGAGCTCCATAGGACCAATTTCGGTGACATAGCGCTTGGCGCCGTTGTTTAACGCATGCTCAAGTGCCTTGGCAGCATCTTTGACTCGAAACGCCATGCCGCAAACCGAAGGGCCATGTAGGCGCGAGAACTGCTCAGCTTGACTGTGAGGCTCAGCGTTGACGATAAAATTGACGTCCCCTTGACGATACAACCACGCCTCTTTTGAGCGATGCTTGGCTACCTCTGCAAAGCCGAGTGACGCAAACAGCGCTTTCAGATCTTGAATGCCTTTTTCATCAGCAGCGGTATATTCAACAAATTCAAATCCGTCTGTGCCTAACGGGTTTAGTGCCGTATTCATGGTGTTATCCTCACCTGTTGTTGATTTCTATCGCCTTTAAATTCGCCCATCGATGCGATTAATGAAATATCGAGGCGCGATTTGGCGCCCATTCAAAAAACCACCTCGAAATGTAAAATAAATGTAACACCACAACGAAATCACCATAAACACATGATTTAACTATCCCAAGCCCGCCCAAGGACAGTAACAATTATTTTACAATCACTCTTGTGTGATAAATTTCCTTAAGCAGTGGCGAACTCCTCGCCACTTAAGTCAAGATTGAGTCAAATCCGCCTTCGATTTGATTTGGCGCAGCGTCATGGCGCTCGCTCTCATTAGGCTAACCGCATCTATCCCCCTCACCACAACCCATGAGGTAGACCATGAGTCACATCAACCCATCGCGCTTGGTCGAGCATTTTATTGAGCTTGTTAAAATCGACAGTGAGACAGGCAATGAAAAACAGATTTCTGAACACCTAGCAGAGCAGCTCGGCGAGCTCGGTTTCACCGTACACAAACTGCCCGTCCCTGCTCATATTTCTAACGGTCATAACCTGTATGCGAAATTGGAAGGCAGCCTAGCAGGTAGCATCGCGTTCAGCTGTCACATGGACACCGTTACGCCAGGCATCGGTATTGAACCTGTGATTGAAGACGGCATTATTCGCTCTAAAGGAGAGACCATCCTAGGTGGCGACGACAAATCGGGCATTGCCGCTATCATGGAAGCGGTGCGCGTGCTAAAAGAGCACAATCAAACGCACAAAACCATTGAGCTTGCTTTCACCGTGCATGAAGAAGGTGGCCTATTTGGCTCTGAGCATTTTGATATGAGCTTTATCGAGTCCAACCACGCCATCGTACTTGATACCGGCGGCCCGATTGGCACCATTGTCAATGCCGCCCCGGGTCAACAGAAAATCGTCGCGAAATTTATCGGCCGCCCTGCACACGCAGGTCTTGCGCCAGAAGAAGGCATCAGTGCCATTCAAGTTGCCGCAGAGGCGATCACGCAAATGAAGCTGCTGCGCATTGATGAAGAGACCACCGCCAACATCGGGATTGTCGAAGGGGGCAACGCCACCAATATTGTGATGCCTGAACTGACGGTAGTGGCCGAAGCGCGCTCGCTCAATGGCGACAAACTCGACGCGCAAGTTGAGCATATGATTGAGACTTTCCAGCGCGCCGCTGACGCCCACGGCGCACAGGTTGAAATTGAATCGACACGTGCTTACAACGCCTTTGTCATCGACGAAGCGTCACCATTGATTCAATCGGTTAAAGCCTCTTTTGACGCAATTGGCGCACAGCCATTCACCAAAGGCACCGGTGGTGGCAGTGACGCCAACAACTTTAACGCCAAAGGGCTAACGACCGTGAACATCTCAACGGGTATGGCGAAAGTGCACACGACGGAAGAGTACATCGCCATTGATGACATGGTGAAAGTGACCGAGTTTGTTCAGCACTACGTGACTCAAGCGTAAACGGGCCAAAGGCACAGACAAGCCCATCTGTTTTATCCAAGTAAGGAAACGGATGGGTTTTATCTCAATGTGATGTCGCGAAAATGCGGATTTTCCACCAAAACTGACAACTGTTTGATCTCATCGAGCACCACCAAACGCTCTTGTTGATGGATGCTGATCAGCATGGCTTCTCGCCTGCTCTCATCTCGGCGCGTATCCAGCGCAATCCCTTCCATCTCGGTCCCATCTTTGAGTGTCAAACGCACGGGATAACGGTAGAGGCAAACAATTTCAATATAGTCATAGTCACTGCAACGTATCATGCATCACTCCTTATCGAAACTGTCGACCACGATGGCACCCATCGAGGCTGGCATAGTGATCACCACCACGCGCTTAAATGAGGTGATGGGGTCTTCCATCAGGGGCAACTTATCCAGACAGACCAGCACTAAGGCGACCACACACGCCGCAATCAAATACGCCGCGACGATGCGCGCAACAAACTCCCATTTGCGCGTCTGAACGTTACTTTGGAATACGCTTTGATAGGTAAACAGGGTTAAAAACACCACCGAGAGCGAAAACAGGAGAAACAAATTGAGCGGCGGTAAGGTTTCACCCAAACGCCATGCCTCTTCAGAGAACGAAATCGGCACAGCAAGCGCAAACGCGCCGACAAATATCTGGCTCGCATCTTCGAAATTAAAGCTATATTTCATTCACTTATCCCGCACGATTTTCTATCAAGCTTAGTTGATAAGACGAAGACGATAAAGCGCTAGATCCGTTATCGTCACGACAAAATGATTTCGTGGAAGTTTTCCCAATATCGTGGTCAGTTGTGGCTAGAATGGCGCAACTTTTCTATTCGGATAGCCTCCATGAGTCTACTTGAAAACCTCTCCATTATCATGGCGCTGATCTTAACCAGTTGCTTTTTCTCCATGTCAGAAATCTCGTTGGCTGCGGCGCGTAAAATTCGTCTGCGCCAACTCGCTGACGATGGCGATCACCGCGCGACCTTAGTCCTAGGGCTACAAACCCATCCGGGTAACTTTTTTACCGTAGTGCAAATTGGCCTCAATGCTGTGGCTATCATGGGCGGTATCGTCGGTGAATCGGCGTTTACCCCGTATATCGCCGCTATGTTGAGCCACTGGGTGCCCGCTGCGTGGATCGCGCAGGCCAGCTTTGTGCTCTCTTTTACCTTGGTCACTAGCCTGTTTATTTTGTTCGCCGATCTGATGCCTAAGCGCATTGCGATGGCGATGCCTGAAACCGTCGCGCTGGCCCTCGTCAAACCACTCTTGGTGTGCATTCTGATCCTCAAACCCATCGTATTGGTGTTTAACGGTTTGGCGACGCTGATTTTTCGCCTATTGCGCGTCCCTGCCGAACGCAATGATGACATCACCAGTGATGACATCTATGCCGTCATGGATGCAGGAGCCGAAGCAGGCGTCCTCGATACCAACGAGCAGCAAATGATGGAAAGCGTGTTTCAGATGCAATCGATCCCGGTTACGTCTGCCATGACTCCGCGCGAAGACATCGCGTTTCTCTCACTTGATGACGATGAAACCATGCTTAAGCGCAAGATCGCCGACAACCCTCATCACAAATTTCTAGTCTGTGATGGCCAACTCGATGCGATCAAAGGCTTTGTCAATTCAACCGAACTGTTGATCCGCCTCATTAATGAGCAAACGTTGGATCTCAAAAGCAGCAGCGTGGTGCAAACCTGCCCCATCATCCCTGACACCTTGAGCCTATCGGAAGCGTTGGAATACTTTAAATCCAATCGCGTCGACTTCTCTGTGGTGATGAACGAATACGCCTTGGTCATGGGTGTTGTGACTTTCAATGACTTGCAAAGCGCCGTGATGGGCAGTTGGGTGTTGGCCGAAGGAGAAGAGCAAATTGTCGCCCGTGACGAGCATTCTTGGCTGGTCGATGGTGTCACGCCGATCACCGATGTGATGCGCACACTGCAAATTGACGAACTGCCCCATTCACAAAACTACGAAACCATCGCCGGATTTATGATGTTTATGTTAAAGAAAATTCCGCGACGCACTGATTCGGTGACCTACTCTGGCTACAAATTTGAGGTGGTCGACATCGATGACCATAAAGTAGACCAATTGCTGGTCACTCGAGTGGAACAAAAAGACGACGAGCAGTAACGCACCAACCGTTACCAAGACTCCTCTTGAAAACGGGCGGCCCTCGCTTGAGCGAGTGTGCAGTCCGTTTTCTCAATCAGTTCCGTTAAGGTGATATTGGGATTACAGGCGATAAGCTGAGCAAGCTGGATGTTGAGTGGCAACGGCGCAGGGGCACGCGCGGCGACTCGCGCATTGATGAGCGTGTCAATTTTTTGCCTAACGTAGGCATAATCTTCGCAGCTATCTTCGCGGCTAAGCAATTCATGACAGAGTGCATTGAGCGCCCTCTCTTCCCCCACCAACTGCCAGTGGCGTGAACGCCTAACACGGCTCAACACACAGTGGTGCTGCTGCGCGAGTCGTTTGAGGTTTTGACACTTCTCTCTTCCCAGTTTTTGCACCAATGAGGGCAGCGCGAGTGTCACAAGGTCAGCTTGAAGAGTCATAACAGAGATCAGTGGACGTTGGATTGGGTCACTTTATCGTAAAAGGCCTGTGCGTCCAGCGGTTTTGAGAAAAAGTAGCCTTGATACTCATCACACCCTTCATTAAACAGTAGAGATAATTGCTCAGAGGTCTCAACACCTTCTGCCACGACCGATTTACCTAGGTTTTGCCCCATCTGAATAATGGTTCGCACCAACATGTGATCGGTGATGTCAGTGGTGCAATCATCAACAAATGACTTATCGATTTTAAGTACATCAATGGGCAAACGCTTC
>NZ_JCBDGK010000026.1:0-28472 GCF_059834005.1 Vibrio sp. R12-SW3-ISO1 | reverse complement strand
CGTCATCTGACGGCATTTCAAACAAGTTGGCAGATTCTACCCAATTTCTAAGCGCTACGCACTAGCTAATTGGCTCACCGAGAATCCGTATCAAAGTGACTTGTTGCGACGATTGTCGCTCAAGATGAGAGGCGAACTTCTTGGCAAAGAGGATACCCGCTGCCGTTGCCAGTGCGGAGCACAAAATGACGACGCCCTCACCAAGGCCAAACCAAGGCGCGATGAGAGCGGAGCCAAGCCAAGCCCCCGAGATCAAACCAAACAATGGTAACAGATAGACCAGCGCGGCCGACTGCAACACGCGTTTCTCAGGCAGGCCAATTTCCACCACCTGCCCTTCACGTACCGCTTGCTTGGTCTCTAAGTGCCAGTAGAGTGATTTATTGCCAACCGCTTTCGACACAATCCCCGTGCCGCAGCTTTTTTGCGACGAGCAACTGTTGCAACTGGTCTGCTGCTCACAGCTCAGCTCGACGTGAAATCCGCTATGGTGCGCCTTGACCGTGGAGACGGTCGCCAGTGCCGTCATCATTGGTTGTGCCTTGAAGCATCAATCGTGACGGACTGAGCGATGCGTTTTGCCGTCGCAGGAGGAATATCACCAATCACTGAGATTTCCGCTGAACCACTGACAAAACTGTGCAACGTTCTTCGCCCTTGACGAACAAGCTGCCCTTTGAGTGACAGGTTGTCACTGTCGGAGACATAAATCGAGAAACTGAACAGACCGTCACTGTACATTTGACTCTCCACCATGCGCTCAGTGTTCGCCATACGATAACGGTTGAGCTCTTTGGGCTCAAAGCCGTTTGGAATCCAGTCTGCATGCCAATTAGGATTGTCTAAACTGCCTTTGGGCAGTGAGAGAACCTCTGGCAATTTCACCTCATTCAAACCACTTAAAATCGTGCCGATATGGTCGTTGACGCTATAGGAAATGGTGCGATATTGCTCTAACACTTCGCCATCTCGATCCACCAGATCCGCTCTTAGAGGCAAATGCGTTTTCTCATCGACCCACAGCACGTAGGAGTAACGCAATCCGTCTTTGGGTACAACACGCAGCACTTGGCACGCCGTACCGGCCTCGCGAGCTCGGCCCACTTGGACGAAATCGTAGTACTGGCTTAATTCGTCAACGTCGGCATTAAGCAAAGGGATGGTGGGGGCGACAATTTCACCCGACTCAATCGTAAACGGTTCGACACCAGGCTCAATGTAGCTGACTTCATTGCCACGGCGAATCACTTCACGGATAGGCCCACTGAGATAGACTAGGTGGGCAAGTTGTTGGTCGTCCGCTCGCGCGTGACGGTACAGCAAAGGCTCAATACTGTTTTTCTTGATCAGGATGTAAGAAAGCTCGTAATTGAGGTGCTGGCTGGCATCGTTCATTTGATCCAACAACGCCTTCGCAGCGTCATCGGCTGCAAAGGCGATTGGTGTATTCAAACTGAACAGTGCCAGCGCACTGATCAGGATTTTTCTCATTCAACTACCATTTCTGGGTGGTCATTCATCTGCTCTGTTTTACTGTTCAGACGCAGCTGAAGTTCATAATCTTGCAGCATAGCGTTAATGCGACGGCGTTGCTCTTGCACATCGACTTGACTCGCCGTACTGGATTGCGGCTCAACCGACGAACGCGTCAAGCTGACCGGCTCTGCACTGCCCGCAAACGGAATGGTTTGCAAAACAGGTAACTGGTCTGATTCTGGCGCAGCGGCGTCAGACCCACCGTATTGCTGAACGCCTAAAATAACGGCCAGCGATACGCAAGCCGCGACCGCGACTTGGCCAAACTGATTGAGCCATGCGGGCAACTGACGACGGGCTTGAGCAGGCGTCGGCTGCGACTCTACCGCAGTCTCGTTGATCTCTCGCACTGACGTATCTTGCAGAGTCGAATGCGCAGGCTCAGACTCCAAAGCTAAAGCGACGCTGTCTGCGATATTCCATTCAGGCTTTTTCGGCGCATCGCCACGCATGACATCACCAATGAGATGGTAATGCTTCCAAGCTTGTTGGCTGGACGCATCTTGCTCGAGCTCTGCAATCAGACCTTTGTCCACCAACTCTCCATCCATGAGCGCTGAAAGTTTCTCTTTGTCAGCCATTATCATTCACCATTAATCCTATCTATCAGGCATTAGGGTTGTCATTTACCTATCATTGACGTTGCATTAGCGGTTGGATTTTCTTCTCCACCGCCTCTCGAGCACGGAATATTCTCGAACGTACGGTTCCTACTGGGCAATCCATAACCGCAGCAATCTCTTCATAGCTCAAGCCATCGAGCTCACGCAACGTCATCGCGGTTTTTAAATCATCAGGCAGTGCTTCAATCGCACTGAAAACAACGTGTTTCAATTCATTGGACAACGTTAAATTCTCAGGGTTCGATATTTCTTTCAGTGCACTACCGTTTTCGTAATATTCAGCTTCTTCAGTATCCACATCTTGCGCGGGTGGTCTGCGACCTTGGGCAACAATATGGTTTTTCGCAGTATTAACGGCTATTCGATACAACCAAGTGTAAAACGCGCTCTCGCCTCGAAAACTTGGGATGGCTCGATACGCCTTAATAAATGCTTCTTGTGCTACATCCGGGACATCCCCTGGGTTATTGATGTAGCGGGAGATAAGATTGCAGACTTTGTTTTGATAGCGAATCACCAACAGGTTGAACGCTTGCTTATCTCCATTCTGAACTCGCTCAATTAATACTTGATCGGTCAGCTGCTCGTTCATTCGAGCGGGTACTCCTATTGTTATCGACTCTTATCCTCTCAGATATGAGCATTAATTATGCAAAATGTAGTATTGACACCACTGCTTACTTGAGCACTATTGTGACCTAGTAATAAAAATAAAGTTCAAAACAAATTTCACTATTTTTTGAGAAGTGATGCCCTTGCCACGAAGACGATTTGATTGTGCGCAGTGCCAAGGGGAAAAGCAATGTAATTTACGAAGAATTGCACCACTGGCGGTGCTATGATAGCAAGCCAGAGCAAGCATTTATTGCAATTCATGGCTACCCGTACGCGACAGCTGACCGTGGCGGATGGATTTTGTCGGGTACAAATTAACTCGGGAACGTAACAGTTTTATGAACACAAACCGTGAACATCAATGTGATGTGTTAGTGGTGGGCAGCGGCGCTGCGGGTCTTTCATTGGCGCTTAGAGTGGCGGAGCATGGCAAGGTCATTGTATTGAGCAAAGGACCGCGTAGCGAAGGCGCGACTTACTATGCACAAGGAGGCATTGCCGCCGTTTTCGACGAATCAGACAGTATTGAATCCCATGTCCAAGACACCCTCATCGCTGGTGCAGGATTGTGCGAAGAGGAAAGCGTCAAATTTATCGCCGAAAATGCAAAAAAATGCGTACAGTGGTTGATTGATGGTGGTGTACCCTTCGACAAAGAAGATGACGACGGCAATGGCGAATCGCCTCGCTACCACCTCACGCGAGAAGGCGGCCACAGCCACAGACGTATTTTGCACGCTGCCGATGCGACGGGCATGGCAATGCAAACGTCGCTGCAAGACAACGCTCACAACCACCCAAACATCACGGTGCTCGAACGCCATAACGCGCTCGACCTCATTACAGAAGATAAAATAGGCGGTGATAAAGACAAAGTCATCGGCGCCTATATTTGGAACCGTAACCAAGAACACGTCGAAACCGTGCGCGCAAAGTTTGTGGTGTTAGCCACCGGCGGCGCCTCCAAAGTCTACCAATACACCTCAAACCCTGACGTCTCATCCGGTGACGGTATCGCAATGGCGTGGCGTGCAGGCTGCCGAGTGGCGAACTTAGAGTTCAACCAATTCCACCCAACCTGTCTCTATCATCCAGAGGCGCGAAACTTCTTGCTCACTGAAGCACTGCGTGGTGAAGGTGCGTACTTGCGCCGCCCCGATGGTTCTCGCTTTATGCCCGATTTCGATGAGCGAGAAGAGCTGGCCCCTCGAGATGTGGTGGCTCGCGCTATCGACTTCGAGATGAAACGCCTAGGTGCCGATTGCATGTATCTCGACATTAGCCACAAACCGGCAGACTTTATCGAGAAGCATTTCCCAACCATCAATATGCGTTTGCTCGATCTTGGCATTGATATGACCAAAGAGCCGATTCCTGTCGTTCCGGCTGCTCACTACACTTGTGGTGGCGTGATGGTCGACTTCAATGGTCAAACCGATTTAGCGCAGCTTTATGCGATCGGTGAAGTGAGTTACACCGGCTTGCATGGTGCCAACCGCATGGCCTCGAACTCTCTGCTCGAGTGTGTGGTGTATGCATGGTCTGCCTCGCAAGACATCATTGAGAAACTGCCATCGGCGACACTGGCCTCAAACTTACCGGCTTGGGATGAAAGCCAAGTCAGCTGCTCAGACGAAGAGGTGGTGATCCAACATAACTGGCATGAACTGCGCCTGTTCATGTGGGATTACATGGGCATTGTCCGTACCGACAAACGCTTAGAGCGCGCCATGCGCCGCATCCAACTGCTTCAGCAAGAGACACACGAGTACTACAGCAACTTTAAAGTTTCTAATAACCTGCTGGAATTGCGAAATCTGCTCCAAGTGGCAGAGTTAATGGTGCGCTGTGCCATGCAACGTAAAGAGAGTCGCGGCTTGCATTACACCCTCGACTACCCTGAACTGGCCAAAGACAGCGGCCCGACCATTCTCGTGCCAGATAGACGTCAGTCGATCAAAAATTAACACTAGGGAGCGCGCTGCTCCCTTTTTGTTTGCTGCAACTTGGTTTGACGCAACGCCACCAGCAAATGTCGATAGTGCTCATCGGGCAGACTGTCTCGCCACAACAACACACGCTTACCGTCACTACGCGTCAAACACAGCGCCCACGCAGACAAAGCGGTGGAGACCGCTTTGATCCCAAACTGTCGACCTTGGTAGTGATAGCAAAAATCCGCATCAAATGTGATAGCCCCCTTTAGAGACTCCTGGATCATCCCGTCTGAGTTGGCCCATCGAAACAGAGGCAACAACACAATAGGCGTCACAACTAAAGGTAAGGCGCTTGTGATGAGCAGGCAGCAAGTCAACATCGATACAATGACATTGACTTGAGCGGCCATAAAAGAAGGATGAGCGTAAACACTCATGGATGAAGGGGAGTTAACGTACCTTACTGAGGTTGTGGGCGACAATTTTGTCCACCATTGCTGCATGACCTAGGTTTTCACTGCGACCGTGCCCCATTATCCAGGTGAACAAGTCTGGATCATCACACTCCAGCAGTGACACAAAATCGCGCTGTTCGTTTTCTTGCAGGCTATCAAAGCACTCTTCGAAAAACGGCATGATGACCACATCCAGCTCCAACATTCCTCGGCGACATCCCCATTTGATACGCGCTTTCTCTTCCGCGGTGTACATTCTATTTATTCCTCACCTTGTCGGTTGTTTTCGCCGAGTGTAACAAGCAAAGCACTTTGCAACTACTAACTCAGTCACAGTCCGAACGCTTGCTGTTGAAGACAAAGGTTGTTTCAGGGCGCAGAGGGGCATTATGATAGCCCAATTAAGTCACCTTCATTACTCATTAGGTAGTCAACTATGGACTGGAACACGACATTTTCGCCACTCCCACTCTCTTCGCAAGACGCTCTTCCTTCGCTTGCCATAGCCCCATTAGAGTCTTGGGCGCTGATTCAGGCAACCGGCCAAGACAGTAAGTCTTACCTGCAAGGGCAGTTGACCTGTGACGTCGTGACTCTGGCGCAAGATGAAGTTCGCCTCGGCGCCCATTGCGATGCAAAAGGTAAGGTATGGAGTGCGTTTCATCTCTTTCATCACCAACAAGGTTATGGGATGTTTCAGCCTAAGGCTTTAGTTGAGAAAGAGATCGCCGAGTTAAAAAAGTACGCCATTTTTTCCAAAGTGGAGTTCAGTGAAAGTTCGCTAACACTCCTCGGCGTGATGGGCAGTGCAGCCGATGCATTTATTGATCGTTTGACTAAAGAGCGCGGTGATGTGCGTTCGCTACGCGAAGGCAGCGCGGTTCGTATCGGTCAGCAGCGCTGGGTTGTGATCACCAATGAAGAGACGGCATTTCAAATCGTCGATGCCTTTGAAGGGCAAAAGAGCGATGAGTCACTGTGGCGCCTGTACGACATTCAATCGGCCAGCCCTAGCCTTACTCAAACACAGCAAAATGAGCACATTCCTCAAGCGCTGAACCTTCAAGCGCTCGGCGGGATTAGTTTCACAAAAGGCTGCTACACCGGACAAGAAACCGTAGCACGAGCGAAATACCGTGGCATCAACAAGCGAGCCCTGTTTATTTTAAAAGGCCAGTGCGATGCAGTGCTGGAAGAAAACGCGGAACTTGAGCGTGCGGTCGGTGACAACTGGCGCAGTGCGGGCCATGTATTGGCGAGCTACCAATACACCGATGGCGTGTGCCTCGCGTTAGCGGTGCTGCCAAACAATCTAGAAGCAGAGACGCCCTTTCGTTTCAAGCACCTTGAGCACTCTCGTCTGAAGTTTGCACCGTTGCCATACTCACTTGACGAGGCGTAAGCATATCCGCACTCAAGTCACGCAGTTTCTAGAGCAGCAGCAGGTGTCTTATCGCTTGCTGCCTCACGAGAGCGAAGCGATCACAATTGACGAGGCAGCACGGCAACGTGGCGTGCGCCCAGCCCAAATGGTTAAGTCTATTTTGCTGCGTGATATGAGCGATCGCTACGCCTTGGCGTGCGCCCCTGGGCACTGCCGCGTTGACCCGAAAAAAGTGAGAGAGCTGCTCAATTGGCGCCGCATGACTTGCGTTCCGATAGACGAAGTCCCCACTATCACCGGCTACCCTATTGGAGCAGTAGTGCCTTTACTACTCGCTCAAGAAATGCCGATCCTGTTCGATGCTCACATTCTTAATGAACCCATTGTTACCATTAGTAGTGGTTCTCCCCTTGCAGGTATCGCTCTTCAGTGCGACGACCTGCTTAAGCTTTGCCAACCCTTGGTATCAGATATCATTCATACATGATACACAGCTCTCACTTTCAGAGATTGTGTGATAAAGATCTCAATTAGCAATCACCAATTAAAAATTTTTATTCATTTTTAAAGCATATATAGTCACCAGAAATAAAATGCAGTATCCTGCTCGCGTTGGTTTAAGAATCGAGCGAATTAAGATGTATTGCTTGGCACTGCGATTTTATTCACCTAGTGTAAAGCGCGTAGTGTAATCCTTCTCCAACAAAAAAGTGAATCCACTGATTGTTTCAGGACATCCACTTTTTGTGTAATGCATCTGTGACTATTCGCCCGCCTTGTGCGGGCATTTTTTCTGGCAGTTAACAATTTCCTAACACTTTCCTATTAGTTTAGGCTATTCTTATTTCTGTCATATTGCTCTGGCTTAATTGCCGGCGTTGAGAAACCCCAAACCGAACAGAATCGACAGAACATAAATGAGGTAACAATCACACCAATTTGGATATTTATCCGTAAATTTGCCTACAGCAACACAAATATCCAAATAGAAAGACTTTAACTGCATATTCCCCCATAACAATCACACATTCTAATTGGGGAATTTAGTATGATTCGCAGTGCTTGCTAAAGAAAAGGAACAACGTATGAGACTGTTTAAGCGCTATACACCAAGTATGATTGCTAAACACGTGAGTCGGCTATTTAAGGGAAGAATCTACATCTACGGAGTCGGAGGTTTTGAGTTTGATAATGGCAAGCTCATCCTACCCGCAAAAGCAGAAAGCAAACACTTCAAAGCGGTGAAGGAAGTGAATCAAGAAATTATGAAGCTCCGTTGCGCATACGCTTGAGCGTTACCATACCGCCAGTGAGCGCGGGTGGAACACTCAAAGAGATAAAGTAAAAGGGTTGGTCAATGACCAACCCTTTATTCTTTTCGCGGCTATGGTTTACGACTAAGGTTTTTGTGGATAAGAGTATCCCGCCTATAGGCGCTTGATAAACGCACGGAGTGAGCTTAATCGGGTTGGAGTGTTCGAGCCCGTTTGGCCAACTCAGGGAGATTGCCTTTAAGCCCAAGGGCGCGCTTCATCACTTCATCTTTTGCGCCCGGTAGTTGCCCCAACAAAGACATACCAATCCCTCGCATCAGTTTCTTCGCGGGGTTGTCGCCGGAAAACAGATCTTTAAATCCTTGCATGGCGGCAATCATTTTCGCCGCTTCCGCTTTCCGCCAGCGTTCATAGGCGCGCAAATTGCGCTTGCGGCCAATATCTTCACCGCGCTGCCAAATCTCGACGATCTCTTGCGCTAGGCTAGCCGCATCCAGCAAGCCCAAGTTCACGCCTTGACCGGCTAATGGGTGAATGGTGTGCGCGGCATCGCCCACTAAGGCGATACGCTCAGCAACAAAGTCTCGTGCGTAACGCATTTTAAGAGGAAAGGCGAAGCGTTCACCTTGCACTTCACATAGCCCTAGCCGCCCGTCAAACTCAACCATCAACTGCTTGTTGAACTCGCTGTCACTCATCTCGACTAAGCGCTGAGCTCGGTTCGGATCGGTGGACCAGACAATCGAACTCATCTTACTGTCATTAAGCGGAAGAAACGCAAGCGGCCCTTGCGCAGTAAAAATCTGCCGAGCGACTCTTTGATGCTCATCTTCTGTGACGACATTCGCCACCACCGCACTATGGCCATAGTCCCAATGGGTCAATGGAATATCTTGCTGCTGTCGAACCCAAGAGTTAGCGCCATCTGCGCCAACCACCAACTTGGCCGTCAATGCTTGACCATCATCCAGCGTCAGCCACGCTTCGCTTTCACCGACCGCAAGGGTTTGACACTTGGCCGGCATAAACATTGATACATTGGCTTGCTGCGTCACTTTCTCAAGCAACGCGAGCTGTATGACTCGGTTTTCAACAATATGGCCGAGATCGGGCTGGGCGAGCTGCGTGGCATCAAACTCGATACGTGCAAAGCTGTCTTGCTCCCACACTTCCATCGCTTGATAAGGCGCTGCACGTCTTGAAATAATGCCATCCCAAGCGCCAATATTGCGCAATAGAAGTTCACTGGAACGACTGAGCGCAGAGACGCGCACGTCCGGCAATGCTCCTAGCTCAGGCTCGGGTTGCTGACTTTCAATCACGGCAATCCGCAAATCGGTCTCTTTGAGCGCTGCGGCCAACGCTAAACCAACCATTCCGCCACCAACGATAGCAATATCAACACTTTGCATGAACTGTCCTTTCTTTTCTACGATGTGATGGCCGGTTAACGTGCCACCAAACCCAATGTGCGTTGTAAAAGTGGCTTTTTCACTGGCGGCGCCCACTCCATTACCGCCAGTCCGACGTTTCGACCAATTCGCATGGCTAAGTAATCGTTCGAGAAGGTATGAACCAGACCGGCGGTCAACGCAATGGTCTGCTCACGATCCGCTTCTCGACGCTGGCGATATTTGGACAAAAGATCATAGTGCCCAGGATCGTTGGGTGCGCCCGCGATCAGCTCAGCCAGTGTCGCCACATCTCGGATACCTAGGTTAAACCCTTGCCCTGCGATAGGGTGCAAGGTTTGCGCTGCGTTGCCCACCACCGCGATACGATGGGCGATCGTTTGTCGACGTGTACGCAAAATCAGTGGATAGCTGGCGCGTTGGCCAGCCCGTTGCAACTGGCCAAGTCGCCAACCAAACGCCGTTTGTAGCTGAGCTAAAAACGCGCTGTCAGAGAGGGAAAGAAACTCGCTAGCGCGATCAGGTTTGACGCACCACACCAAAGACAACCGCTCTTGAGACATAGGTAACAGCGCCAAAGGGCCGGCTTCAGTGAAGCGCTCAAATGCCTGTCCATGATGAGGCTGCTGAGCACGAATATTGGCAATGATCGCCACTTGCTCAAAGTCATGCTCATCGAGGGTCAGCCCCACTTGATCGCAGCTCGATGATAACGCACCGTCTGCCGCAACCAGCAATCGACTTCTAATATGCTCGCCACTAGAGAGGGCGATCTCAACGTGCTGAACACTTCTCTCAAGTTGTAGCACAGAATCTGGACAGTAGAGCGTAATCGCGGGGCGCTCACTGACGAGCTGGTGATAAATACGCCCAACATCGGCCAATTCGACAACGTAGCCCAACGCTTGATCACCGATCTCTTCTCTGCTGATCGACGTCATGCCTGCATGGCCGCGATCAGAGACATGGATATGATTGATGCTTGTTGCCACTGGCGCGATGGCTGCCCACAGCCCCCACTGCTTCAACTGCTTCGCACTGCCATAAGAAAGCGCGATAGAGCGCGAATCAAAGCCAGGGTGTCGACTGTGATCGGACTCGAAAGACTCCACAACCGCAATCGACAACTCACCATGACACAGAGTATCCAGCGCGAGAGCCAGCGTCATTCCCGCCATGGCTCCCCCTGATATCACCACATCATACTGCTTCATCCTGATTCCTTACTGACGAATTAATGGATCGTAGGTGCGCGATCGGGCGTACTCGGTTTTTGACCGAACTCGGCATGAATCGTCAGTACGCACGCTTTGATGTGCTCGATCACTTGCAGAAGTAGATCGGCCTGCTCTTGCAGATCATCGTCTTCGTCGATCCCCAATTTCGAGATCTCCTCAAGATCCGCAAGGGCTTCTTTGCACTCTTGAGACGCTTTTTTCAAATTGGTGCCGACCAAGCCAAGCCCAGAGATAAAATGGTTTACCCAATCGGCCACACCATCAGCCACATCAAACAACGAGGCACTGGCCTCCTCATCGGGCAATAGCAAGGCCATCTCTAAGCTGGCGCTGGTCATATCTGCAACCGTCACATCCAACGTCTTTTGCGCGTGCGCTAACGCACTGGTTGGCCATCCCATGCCTTCATTGGTGTAGTCAAACAGCATCGGCTGCCAGCTTTTATCAGTCAGACTCAAACCACCGCTGAGCATGCCCGTCAATAAGCCGTGTAGCTCAGAAGGGTTCACAGCCAGTCCGGCACTTTGCAGTTCGCTAGCGAGAGAGAGGTAATCTGGTAGGGATTTATTGCTCATAGAAATGACCCAAATTTTACAGGAATTGGACTAATCCTAACACTTACCACACCTGGCGAAAACGCACGAATCGACAATAGTGAATAGCTTTTACGCAAATTGTCCATTTCGTGTCTTTTTAGACTCGAGTCGGTCGTGAAAAGCTTGAATCTTATCTAGGCTTTTCCTATAGTTTCCTCCTCGGTGACATTGCGTAGGGCGCTGGATTGTCATCTTAATCGGAATATTTGAATTGATATGAGTAATCAAGCGGTAGATGTCGAAATTTTAGGAAAGCTGACGAGAGTGAATTGCCCTGCGGGACAAGAAGACTCACTACGTCGAGCTGCAAAGCGCCTTGATGAAAGCCTAAAAGAGATGACCGCAAAAACCAAAATGACCAATGAAGTGCAATTGCTGACCTTCGTCGCGCTGAACTTCTGTCATGAACTCGAAACCCGTGATACTGTGGAAGAGCAACAGAATCACATGTGTGAGCGCATGGAATTGCTCACCGCATCGATTGACGATGCATTGAATAAAGTAAAGCCAGGACAGCAATAATCAAGAATTTACCCTGGAGTGTGCGTGAGGGGATTAGTCCCTGAGCCGATAAGCAATACCCAAGGGTCGGTACTTGATAGCTATTGAGCAAGCTCGGCATGCACCGAGAAGCCTACGGTTATCATTGCTGATCCGCCTTGAACCAGCTGGTTCAAGGGTCAACATCTCCAACGGCACTCTGGGGTATCCTCCTTGCGCAACATGCGTTGGATTTACCCTTTGATAGGGGTAACGCAGCATGTCTGAGTCTCGACAACAATTTCGTCAAACCATCCGCCAAAAACGACAGCAACTTGACAGTGATGTGCAGCACCTCGCCGCGCTTGATCTCGTGCATCAGTTTTCATCACTTCCAGAGCTCACCTCTGCCGAGCACATCGCACTTTATCTCTCAACGGACGGCGAAATTGACACCATGCCGTTAATCGAATGGCTATGGCAACAAGGTAAAAAAACCTATCTCCCTGTGCTGCATCCTTTTTCCAAAGGCCACCTGCTGTTTTTGCACTATCACGCCAACACGCCGTTAGTGGAAAACCGCTTCTACATTCCAGAGCCCAAGCTTGACCAAACTCAAGTCATCCCGGTAGAAAAACTGGATTTAATCTGTACACCTTTGGTCGGTTTTGACTCCAGTGGCCAACGCCTTGGCATGGGCGGCGGCTACTACGATCGTACCTTAGCCAAATGGTTTGCCTGCTCGCAAGGCGCAAAGCCAATTGGCTTAGCCCATGATTGCCAACACGTTGATGTCCTACCTGCTGAGCAATGGGACGTGCCACTTCCAAAAATAGTGACCCCAAGCCGGATATGGGATTGGGAATAGACGCCATTTGCGGCTATAATCGCGCGCAATTCACCGATATTTACACCGCATTTAGGAGATGGGCATGACTCAAGATGAAATGAAAAAAGAAGCCGGCTGGGCTGCACTACAATATGTCGAAAAAGGCAGCATTGTCGGTGTGGGTACGGGCTCCACTGTGAATCACTTCATCGATGCATTGGGCACTATGAAAGACGACATCAAAGGTGCCGTATCCAGCTCTGAAGCTTCCACCGAGAAACTCAAAGGACTCGGTATCGAAGTGTTTGATTGCAATGACGTAACCAAACTGGATGTTTACGTCGATGGCGCGGATGAGATCAACCCAGCACGTGAAATGATCAAAGGTGGCGGCGCGGCACTGACTCGTGAAAAGATCGTCGCGGCGCTTTCCGACAAGTTCATCTGTATTGTCGACAACACCAAAGCTGTTGAGGTTCTTGGTCAATTCCCATTGCCTGTTGAAGTCATCCCTATGGCTCGCGCTTACGTTGCACGTGAACTGGTTAAACTTGGTGGTGAGCCAGTCTACCGTGAAGGTGTTCTGACCGACAATGGCAACATCATTCTCGACGTTCACAATATGAAGATTGTTGAACCTAAAAAGACCGAAGATCAGATCAATGCCATCGCGGGCGTCGTGACCGTTGGCCTGTTCGCTCATCGCTGCGCGGATATCGTGATCACCGGTACACCAAACGGAGCCCAAATCGAGGCATAACACGACTTAATTTAGTTATTTCCTTACAAACGGCGCCTTTAGGTGCCGTTTTTCTTTTTAGCCCGATAAAAATTATTCCTTATTCCGTAATTTTCTTACCCAAGCTGTATTTTTTTTGTTAACTTAGTGAGCAGAAGACGCGCAAGGAAAACGTTTGCGTCACACTAAGTGTCGAAAAAACGTTGTCATTTAACATGTGCGCCAGTTAAGCCCCAATTTCCCATTATAAGGATGAACATAATGGCCAAAGTTTCACTGGAAAAAGACAAAATTAAGATTCTACTCCTAGAAGGCCTTCACCCATCGTCGGTCGAAGTTTTGCAAGCCGCTGGCTACTCCAACATTGAGTACCATAAAGGTTCCCTTGCAGAAGATGAGCTTCTAGAAGCCGTTAAAGATGCCCACTTTATTGGTATTCGCTCGCGTACCAACCTCTCCAAGGAAGTAATTGATGCTGCTGAAAAGTTAGTCGCGATTGGCTGTTTTTGTATTGGTACCAACCAAGTGGATCTTAATGCGGCGTCCGTTCGCGGTATTCCAGTGTTTAACGCCCCATTCTCAAACACGCGCAGTGTGGCAGAGTTGGTGCTAGGTCAAGTTCTCCTACTCCTTCGCGGTATCCCTGAAAAGAATGCCCTCGCCCACCGTGGCATTTGGAAAAAGAGTGCCGATCACTCTTACGAAGCGCGCGGTAAACGCCTTGGCATCATTGGTTACGGTCACATCGGTACTCAGTTGGGCATCATCGCTGAAAACTTGGGTATGCGCGTCTACTATTACGACATTGAAAACAAACTCTCTCTAGGGAACGCGACACAAGTTCATACCATGAGTGAGCTTCTCAATAAGTGTGATGTCATTTCTCTGCACGTACCAGAAACACCAGAAACCAAAAACATGATGGGCGCTGAAGAGTTTGCTCGTATGAAGCCAGGCTCAATCTTCATCAACGCCGCTCGTGGTACCGTGGTGGATATTGAAGCGCTGTGCCATGCAATGGAATCAGGCCACCTAGCTGGCGCGGCGATTGATGTATTCCCGGTGGAACCAAAGACCAATGCGGACCCATTTGAATCGCCATTACAGAAGTTTGACAACGTTATTCTGACCCCTCACGTCGGCGGTTCGACGCAAGAAGCGCAAGAGAACATCGGCGTGGAAGTCGCGGGCAAATTAGCGAAATACTCAGACAACGGGTCAACCCTATCGAGTGTTAACTTCCCAGAGGTGTCGTTGCCTGAACACCGTGACTGCTCACGTTTGCTGCACATTCACAAAAACCGTCCTGGCATCCTGACGCAAATCAACACCATCTTCGCAGAAGACGGCATCAACATCGCGGCTCAGTACCTGCAAACCAGCGCAGAGATCGGCTACGTGGTGATTGACGTTGAAACGGGCCGCTCTGAAGAGGCGCTTGAGAAGCTAAAAAGCATTGAAGGCACCATTCGCGCGCGAATCCTGCACTAATGGTTCGTTGAGCAGCAATAAAAAACCACCGCGAGGTGGTTTTTTATTGGGATAAACTTAATTAAAGATGGGTTTATGGCTTGAGTGTGCGCTCTCCGCGAGCAATGCCTACCACGCCACTTCGCGCCACTTCAATCACGTCCGTCACTTCAGAAATCGCTTGAATGAAGGCATCCAGTTTGTCGCTAGTCCCGGCCAACTGAACGGTGTATTGCGAAGAGGTCACATCGACAATTTGGCCGCGGAAAATATCCGCCGTGCGCTTCACTTCAGCGCGAGCAAAGCCACTGGCTTTGACTTTCACCATCATCAGTTCGCGTTCGATATGCTCAAACTCGGTGACTTCTTGCACTTTCAGCACGTCAATCAGCTTGTGCAGTTGCTTTTGAATCTGTTCAAGCTGCATGTTATCTGAAATGGTCGTAATGTTGAGGCGTGATAAGGTCTCATCGTCTGTCGGTGATACCGTCAATGACTCAATGTTGTAGCCACGCTGAGAGAATAGCCCCACCACGCGAGACAAGGCACCCGGCTGGTTTTCCAGTAGTAGTGAAATAATATGTCGCATAATTAGGTTCTCTCCGTTTTGCTCAACCACATTTTGTCCATACCCTCGCCTTTGATCTGCATTGGGTAAACGTGCTCTGTTTCATCGACATTGATATCCACAAACACCAAACGATCTTTCATATCCAAAGCTTGCTTTAAGCCCGCTTCCAGCTGATCGGGGGTTTCGATACGGATACCCACATGCCCATACGCCTGTGCAATGGCTGCAAAGTCAGGAACAGAACTCATGTAGGAGTTGGAGTGTCGCCCTTGGTAGATAATGTCTTGCCACTGTTTGACCATGCCCAAGAAACGGTTGTTGAGGTTAATGATCTTCACCGGAATATCATACTGCATCGCCGTAGAGAGCTCTTGGATGTTCATCTGAATACTGCCATCGCCCGTCACGACAACCACTTCTTCATTCGGCTTAGCAAATTTCACCCCCATACCCGCAGGGAGGCCAAAACCCATCGTGCCTAGACCACCAGAATTGATCCAGCGGCGAGGTTTATTAAACGGGTAGTAGAGCGCGGCAAACATCTGGTGCTGACCAACATCAGAAGCCACATAAGCATCGCCATTCGTCAGCTTGTGCAGTGTCTCGATAACTTGCTGAGGCTTAATCCGCTCTGGAGAGGTTTCATACGCTAAGCAAGCGCGGTCGCGCCATGTTTGAATGTCGTCCCACCAGCGAGTCAATGCTTGTTGATCGTTGGATGCTTGTTGGTCTTCTAACAGATCCACCATAGCTTGCAGTACTTTGTCCGCAGAGCCGACGATCGGCAGATCCGCTTTGACGTTTTTAGAGATGGATGAGGGATCAATGTCGACATGCATAACTTTCGCATCGGGACAATATTTCTCTAGATTGTTGGTGGTGCGATCATCAAAGCGAACCCCAACACCAAAGATCAGATCGGCGTTATGCATCGCCATGTTTGCTTCATACAGACCATGCATCCCGAGCATACCGAGCGCATTTTTGTGTGTGCCGGGGAAAGCCCCTAGCCCCATCAGTGTGCTAACAACCGGCAAATTCAGCGCTTCTGCCAATTTAAGCAGCGGTTTATCTGCTTCGGCGATCACCGCGCCACCACCGACATAAAGAACCGGCTTTTTCGCGTCGAGCAGCGCTTTCAGCGCCTTTTTGATCTGCCCTTTGTGGCCGCTGGTTGTCGGCTTGTAAGAGCGCATTGAGATGGATGAAGGATACTCGTAAGGCAGCTTCACCAAAGGATTCATCACATCCTTAGGTAAATCAATCACCACGGGACCTGGTCGCCCGGTAGTTGCAATATAAAAGGCTTTTTTAACCGTTTCAGGAATATCTTCCGCTTTTTTCACCAAAAAACTGTGTTTTACCACAGGACGAGAGACCCCAACAATGTCACACTCTTGGAACGCATCGTTGCCAATCAGGTTATTGGGCACGTTGCCAGAAATGACGATCATCGGGATAGAATCCATGTACGCCGTCGCGATCCCCGTAATGGTATTGGTCGCACCGGGTCCAGAACAGACAAGCACCACACCTGGATTGCCCGTTGCTCTTGCATAGCCGTCGGCCATGTGGGTAGCGGCTTGTTCGTGACGCACGAGAACGTGCTTGATTTGGTCGGTTTTGGCGTGCAGCGCATCATAGATATCAAGAACGGAACCACCTGGGTATCCAAAGATCTGTTCAACGCCTTCTTCGATCAGAGATTGCACCACCATCTCTGCTCCGGACAACATTGCTGCCATATTTTTCTCCTTACCAGTACCTCAATCAATAAGGTCAATCAATTGAGCTGGTTTTACATAGTCTAGGTCTTATTCGTAGCCTAATCGAAATACATACACTTTTTCGGCTATGTCCTGCTCTGTCGTAACAAAAAGCAAGGTAACGCAACAAATGTAACGTTTAATTAGCACCAGGTCTAATGCGATTTACCTCGCAAAATTGACAAGATGCTACTAAACAAGGAAACAGGGCCTTAAATACTCACCAAGTGGCACCAAAGCAATACAAGGCATTAAATTAACGGAAAATTTTAGTCATATATATTGTTTCATCACTTCTCGTCATCCTCATCTCATTGGCTAAAGCTGATGAGTAAAGCGCAAAAAAAAATCCCTCAATGACTCATGTATGTCATTGAGGGATTTTTCATCAATCGAAAAATTATCCTAGCGCGGAACTACTTGTGTTCCGGCTTATCACTGTACATTTCTTCGATTTCGTCCTGATATTTATCATTAATCACTTTTCTGCGCAGTTTTTGAGTGGGCGTTAGCTCGCCATCGTCCATTGAGAAGGCTTTAGGCAGCAGTTTGAACTTCTTCACTTGCTCAAAATTGGCCAACTCTTTTTGCAGATCTTTGACTCGCTTTTCCAGCATTTCGACCACTTGGTGGTGTTTTATCAGCTCGACCCTGTCGTGATACTTAATGTTCAACTCTTTGGCGTACTCTTCCAAGCTGTCAAAACAAGGCACAATCAGAGCGGAGACAAATTTGCGCGTATCGGCAATCACCGCCACCTGCTCAATGAAGTGATCTTTGCCAATCGCCCCTTCCACCACTTGAGGCGCAATGTATTTACCGCCGGAGGTTTTCATCAGCTCTTTGATACGGTCGGTAATAAAGAGATGGCCATCCTCATCAATATGCCCCGCGTCTCCTGTCTTCAAGAAGCCTTGCTCGTCAAAACTCTTCGCTGTCTCTTCGGGCATTTTGTAATAACCACGCATGACCATAGGACCACGAACGAGAATCTCGTTGTTCTCTCCGATTTTCACTTGCGCACCGGGCATAGTGACACCAATGGAGTCAGGGTTAAAACCGGTATCGCTCCAGCATGACACCGTCGCGGTGGTTTCCGTCATACCGTAGCCTAACTTGACGTTAATGCCTAAAGCATGGAAAAAACGGCCAATGGTTTCATCAAGCTTTGCGCCGCCACAAGGCATAAAGTTGATGCGACCACCCAATAAAGCACGCAGCTTCGACAGGACCAATTTATCCGCAAGCGCATGTGACTTTTTCAGTAGCAAAGAAGGCTCTCGTCCCTCTTGATGACACGCCGACACCTTGGCGCCCATATTCACCGCCCAGGTGAACAGCACTTTGCGAATCAGTGGAGCTTTAGACACTTTCTCATGAATGGCCGAGAAGATTTTCTCGTAAAATCTTGGCACCGCACACATCACAGTAGGGCGCACTTCGCCTAAGGCATCACGCACTTGCATGGTGTCTTGCAGATAACAGTTGGTCGCGCCTTTGTAGAGCACGTAGTAAGTCCACGCCCGCTCAAACACGTGAGACAACGGCAAGAAACAGAGCGACACATCATCTTGAGAGAGGCTCAGACGTTTGTCATGCCCTTCGAGTTGCGCGGCAATGTTAGCGTAATCGAGCATCACGCCTTTCGGTTGACCGGTAGTACCTGAGGTGTAAATCAGTGTGAGCAGATCATCGGCGTTTGATTGGCTTAAACGCGCGTCAAGCTCCGCTTGGTGCGCTTCGCTGCCGCTGGCAATAAACCCTTTCCAGCTCATCGCGTTCGGCGCATCCCCTAATTCGATGTCATCGGACATAGCGACAATCAACTCAAGCTGAGGGCACAATGTCGTGATCTCTAACGCCGCATCAAACTGAGTTTGCTCGCCAACAAACAGCACTTTCACATCCGCGTTTTCTACGATATATGCGGACTGGGCAGCGGTGTTGGTCGGATAAATAGGAACGGTCACGATACGGGCTTGCAGCGCACCGATATCAGCGATGGTCCATTGCGGCATGTTGTTGGAAAAAATGCCGACTTTATCTTGTATTCTCAATCCTTGAGCCAATAGTGCAAGCGACACGGCGTCCACTTGCTGACCGAACTGCTTCCAACTGATGTCTTGCCAAGCACCGTTCACTTTGTGCTTGAGCGCGGCGCGATCGGCGCCTTGTGCAATTCTGTCTCGAATTCGTTGTACGATATGAAAATCTAAATTGGCCATCACTTCTACCTTTAGCTTACACCTGTAAGCCTTATTTCAGCGCACAAGTGTACATTTCAAGTTTGAAAAGGCAACTGACACTCATCAAACTTCTGCCGCTAAATAGTAAAAAACCTCGGGAGGCGAGAGCCACCCAAGGTTTTTTAATACAAGAAAAGTGTGTCAATTAGTTTAAAGCGACCACTTCACCGCACACCATCATCAGTTGATCACGCAACCAGATGTGGCCTTTGTCTTTTTCACTCGACTCGTGCCAGCTGAGGTAGCCACTGATACTGGCGTTCTCAAACGGGAACTCAAGTACCTGTAGCTGCTCTTTGTTGGCGGCATTTTCAACCATCCAACGCGGTGCGATAGTCACGAGCTCTGACTGACCGACCACGTACAGCACGTTACTCAAGCTCGTACCTTCATAGTACGCTTGTAAGTCTAAATCACGATAAGCTTGCTCAGAGAAGCTACGCTGACCATGAATTTTAGACAGTTTTGCATGACGCTCACGCAGCAAGTCATCTGCGCTCACGCTGCCGTTAATGCGCGAGTGTGCTTTTGATGCGACGACAACCAATTCGTCTTGGAAGATTTCTGTGCTTGAGAAACCTTGCTCATCAAAACGGGCGTAATCAATCACAAAATCAATTTCTTGATAACGCATGCGCTCAGCTAATTGGCGGTCAAATTCCGCATCGAGGTGCAGTTGGACATTCGGTGCCAACTCGTGAATCGTTGCCATGATTTTGGGTGCAAAACGCATGTCACAAGGGCTGCAAATACCAAGCTTGAAAAGACGTGTTGACGTTTCAGGAGAAAACACAGAACTTGGCAGCTCGTTACGGATCAGTTGCAACGCTTGACGCACAGGGCCAAACAGTTGGCGAGCGCGTTGAGTCGGTTGGATACCGCGACCTTGACGCATAAAGAGTTCGTCATTAAACATCACTTTTAGGCGTGCGACAGCGTTGCTCACTGCAGGTTGAGACATGCCCAAGTTATGCGCAGCGCGTGTGATGTTTTGCTCTTGCATCACTGCATCAAACACGGTTAATAGGTTGAGATCCACTCCACGTAACGTACTTTCCATACGGTAGCTAGACATAGCGCTAACCGATTCTTTCTTGTCATTCATTTGGCAAGCCTCATTAAAATTCGTCAAATTCATTCGATATTTTTGATGCGAATAGGTGGGGAACAGAAAGCCGTGGCACGGGATGGCACTCGTATTTCTAAGTCAGATATTTCCTAACGCATTACTACTATCAACGAATCAAACTGCGCTTATCAACTAGATTGATATTTAATCAGTATTTTTTATCATACAAATTAGAAAGAACTTACAAATCAACATGTTAAGCCACATATAAAAATAACTAAAACGCTGTTTTTTATAGAAATATACAAATATTTTATATACCTCGCGCATTTCCATATCGCGCCGCTATTATGGAGGGAATCAATAGTTACTCTCGCAGATACAAAAACAGCATCAATAACTGATGCTGTTTTTGTCGAATCAACGTAGCGCCTATCTCAACGCTAGGAGGGGGTAACATAACTTGGAAAATCCACTCGCTCCCATAGTTCACCGGTCAACGCCAACTGATCATCCCAACGCCCTTTTTCAATCCACGCCACAATGGCCTGTGCGACATCGGGGTAATTCACACTCTCTGCTCCAGGCTCATCGAGCCAACGACGAACAATCGAGGCATCCAGCATCTCCATCGACGACGCCAACCCAAGATCCTCTAATGTTGCCACATTGCTCAGTTGCTCAAACTGCCCACTCAAGGGCTTGAGTAGCAGCTTCTTACCCAACGTCAACGCTTCTGACGGCAGCTCAAAACCACCATTGGCAATCACCCCACCGCAGCGATTGAGATGGTAATGAAAAGAGGAGACGCTGAGTGGCATAAACTCGATATTGTCGATCAATTCAGGTTCGATGATTTCTGGGTGATAACAGATAAAGCGATGGTTAACAAAACGAAGCAACAACTCCGAAATGTCGGCGGTGCTTTCAAACGGCAAATAAACCAAAATAAACGCTTCTTCTGCCACCTCTTCTCTATGCGTATGCACAATGGGTGGCAAAATGGGTTGATCAAAATGATACCAATGCAGCCCAATGTGATAATTGGCTGGGGCAAAATGCTCGATGACTTGTTTATCAAACCAACTCGCGCCACGTAAAGGGACAGGGTAGCGAAAGGCGTTTTGGTGGCTGATGCTAATCGATGGGATGTTTTGTTGCCGTGCGGCCCAAGCAGACACAGGCTCGAAATCATTGAGGACGAGATCGTACTGAGACAAATCGAGCTGTTTGACTTCTCGCCAAAAGTGCCAGGGGTTATTGCTCAAGGCGGTTTTTAGGTAATCCACCTGACCTTTATTGGTCACAAATGAAAAGCCTTGCCGAGTTTGATAGTCGCCAAACTCCTCCATAGAGAAGTACTTAGACTTTTCTCGCCCAGAAAAGAGAAACTGCACCTCCAACCCGCTCTTTTTTAAACACTGTGCCATTGCTCTTGCACGAGCGATATGACCATTACCAGTGCCTTGAACGCCATACAGTATTTTCACTCATTAACCTCCAATCAGGGTGAGGGCAGCTTGAGCACACATCATGCCCAAGACGGCGCCTAACAACACATCAGTGAGAAAATGAACCCCCAACAAGATACGAGATAAGGCGATGAAACAGGCCCAGACTAACGCGATGACCGCCAAGCCTGGATAAAAGTGTCCGATCAAGGTGGCCATTAAGAACGCCGCTGCCGTATGCCCAGAGGGTAAACTGTAGCGATCGGATGGCGTAATAAAAGAGGGCACCAGATCTGACAACTCCTGCGGACGGCGGCGCTTAAATAGGTTTTTCAACGTCCAGTAAATCGGAAGCTCGATAAGAAACGCCGTTAAACCAACAAGCAGAAACCAAGCCCCAGTATCGCCACCCCAGCCCCACGCTAGAGCGCCAAATAACACATAGAGGTGTCCATCACCTGTGTGAGAGACGGCTTTGCTCAAGCGAGACACAGGCCAAGAAAACTTGTGCTGCAAGCAAAACAATGAGAACGCCAAATCTAACTTTGCGATAGGTTCGATAGTACGCATGACCGACTCCTTTCCATGACGGTATTGATGACAAACTAAGCGTTCTTGGTGACAGGTTCGTGAACGTTTCACTGTAGTTGCGTGACATCAACACTCAGTAGAGAACGCAAACCTTTGCGTCTGTTGAAAATAAAGAAAACAAGAAAGAGGAGAAAACTTGCACTTTAGGGTTGACCTAGGCGGTTGAGTACGGTACTAATTTGTTAACTTAATTTTGTAGATATATAACGACCTTTAAGGACACGTTAATCATGTATATGCGTTTTTCTCTCCTGCTGAGCCTCCTCCTTATCGTGACCAAATCGCGCGGGTAGGCTGTGGACGAAAAACCACCACACAGATTCAAAAAGCCCGCATCAATATGCGGGCTTTTTTTTACTATAACGAAACCGGAAGTCATCGATTCACTCACTCAAATGTGTAGAAATCACTAAGGAAGCAAACATGAACGATCAAGTCATTATTTTCGACACCACACTGCGTGATGGCGAACAAGCGTTGTCAGCAAGTTTGACAGTTAAAGAGAAACTGCAGATTGCCTACGCGCTTGAAAGACTCGGCGTTGATGTTATTGAAGCAGGCTTCCCTGTATCGTCTCCGGGTGATTTTGAATCCGTCCAAGCGATTGCTCGAAATATCAAAAATAGCCGTATCTGTGCGCTTTCTCGTGCGGTGGCGAAAGACATCGATGCGGCGGCTGAAGCGTTAAAGGTCGCCGACCAATTCCGTATCCATACCTTCATTTCGACCTCTACAGTGCATGTTCAAGACAAGCTTCGCCGCAGCTACGACGATGTAGTCGAAATGGGTGTCAAAGCGGTTAAACATGCGCGTAACTATACCGATGATGTTGAGTTCTCATGTGAAGACGCTGGCCGTACTCCAATTGACAACCTATGTCGTATGGTCGAAGCGGCGATCGATGCTGGTGCCAGTACGATCAATATCCCTGATACCGTAGGCTACACGGTGCCCAACGAGTTTGGCGGCATTATTCAAACTCTATTCAACCGTGTGCCAAACATCGATAAAGCGATTATCTCTGTTCACTGTCACGATGACCTTGGTATGTCTGTTGCCAACTCAATTGCAGCGGTTCAAGCAGGTGCGCGTCAAATTGAAGGCACCATTAATGGCATCGGAGAGCGAGCGGGCAACTGTTCTCTCGAAGAGATCGCGATGATCATCAAAACTCGTCAAGAACTGCTTGGCGTTCACACTGGCCTTAAACACGACGAAATCCATCGCACCAGTAAACTCGTCAGCCAATTGTGCAATATGCCCATTCAATCCAACAAAGCGATCGTCGGCGCCAACGCGTTTAGCCACTCTTCTGGCATTCACCAAGATGGCATGCTGAAGAATAAGAACACTTACGAAATCATGACGCCAGAATCGATTGGATTGAAAAACCAAGCGTTGAACCTAACCAGCCGCAGTGGACGTGCCGCGGTGAAGAGTCATATGGACTCAATGGGCTACAAGAGCGAAGAGTACAACCTAGATGCGTTGTACGAAGATTTCTTGAAACTGGCTGACCGCAAGGGCCAAGTGTTTGACTACGATTTGGAAGCATTGATGCACTTCTCTAACTTGCGCGAAGAAGATGACTACTACAAGTTGAACTATCTCAGCGTGCAATCTGGTAGCGTGATGGCCACCACCAGTATCAAGTTGCAGTGCGGTGATGAAGAGCGCTGCGAAGCGGCCGTCGGCAATGGTCCGGTGGATGCCTTGTACCAGTGTATCTATCGCGTCACTGGGTATGATATTGTACTGGATAAGTTTGACTTAACCGCCAAAGGGGAAGGGGAAGATGGTTTGGGCCAAGCGGATATTATCGCCAACTACAAAGGCCGAAAATATCACGGTACCGGAGTTTCAACGGACATTGTCGAAGCCTCAGGCCAAGCCCTTCTTCACGTGATCAACAGCATTCACCGTGCAAACCAAATTGCTGAAATCAAACAGAAAAAAATCGCAACCGTATAAGATGCCTGAGGCTCCGGTCTCAAGGTTTCACGATAATTAAAATTAAAGGATTAACATGACAGACAAAACGTACAACATTGCCGTTCTCCCTGGTGACGGCATCGGCCCAGAAGTAATGGCGCAAGCCAATAAAGTACTGGATGCGATTGAGAGTAAGCACGGAATCCGCTTTGAGCGTGAACAGCATGATGTGGGTGGCATCGCCATCGACAACCACGGTACGCCACTCCCAGAGAGCACGGTGAAGGCGTGTGAAGAGTCCGATGCCGTTCTATTTGGCTCAGTAGGTGGTCCGAAATGGGAACACCTACCGCCAAACGATCAACCTGAACGTGGTGCGTTACTGCCACTACGTAAACATTTCCAACTCTTTTGCAACCTGCGCCCGGCTCAAATCCATTCTGGACTGGAAGCCTTCTCACCACTGCGCGCAGACATCTCTGAGCGTGGCTTTGATATCGTCGTCGTGCGTGAGCTGACTGGCGGCATCTACTTCGGTCAACCGAAAGGACGCGAAGGTGAAGGCGCCAACGAGAAAGCGTTTGATACCGAAGTGTACCACCGCTTTGAAATCGAGCGCATTGCGCGTATTGCGTTTGAGTCTGCACAGCTGCGCCGCAAGAAAGTATGCTCAATTGATAAAGCGAACGTACTGCAAAGCTCTATTCTATGGCGAGAAGTGGTGGAACAGATCGCAAAAGAGTACCCAGAGGTTGAGCTTTCTCACATGTACATCGATAACGCCACGATGCAGCTTATCAAAGATCCGGCTCAGTTTGATGTCATGCTGTGCTCGAATATTTTCGGCGACATCATCTCGGATGAGTGTGCGATGATCACCGGCTCAATGGGTATGCTCCCTTCTGCCAGTCTCAATGAGAGCAAGTTTGGTCTGTATGAACCCGCTGGCGGTAGTGCCCCGGACATCGCAGGCAAAAACATCGCCAACCCAGTAGCGCAAATTCTGTCTGCAGCGCTCATGCTGCGTTACAGCCTAGGCGAAGAAGCAGCAGCGCAAGATATTGAACATGCCGTATCAAAAGCGCTAGCCGCTGGTGAACTTACCGCAGACCTTGCCGGTAACAACCTCGCTCTGACGACCTCAGAAATGGGCGACAAAATCGCTGGATACATTTTAAACTCGTAATCGACAGACCAAACACAACAGACTATAAGTCGTCATGACACCGCCAATCGCCGCTTGGCATTGGCGGGTGTATCGACAAGGACGACGAGGAAGAGCAATGGGTAAAACATTATACGAAAAGGTGTATGACGCACATATCGCCGTCGAAGCCGAGGGTGAAAACCCTATCCTTTATATTGATCGTCACTTAGTGCATGAAGTGACCTCACCACAGGCGTTTGATGGCTTGCGTGAAAAAGGACGCACCGTGCGTCAAGTCAGCAAGACCTTCGCAACCATGGATCACAACGTCTCAACCACCACCAAAGACATCAATGCATCCGGTGAAATGGCGCGAATCCAGATGGAAACGCTGTCCAAAAACTGTGAAGAATTTGGCGTCACACTGTATGACATCAACCACAAATACCAAGGCATTGTCCACGTAATGGGCCCTGAGCTCGGTATTACGCTTCCGGGTATGACCATCGTATGTGGTGACTCACATACCGCAACGCACGGCGCCTTTGGTTCCTTGGCATTCGGTATCGGCACCTCAGAAGTTGAGCATGTGCTTGCCACTCAAACGTTGAAGCAAGCGCGCGCCAAAACAATGAAGATTGAAGTCAAAGGCAAGGTCGCCCCTGGCATCACGGCAAAAGACATCGTACTTGCCATCATAGGGAAGACCACTGCCGCGGGCGGCACGGGTTACGTGGTCGAGTTCTGCGGTGAAGCGATCCGAGATCTGTCGATGGAAGGTCGCATGACGGTGTGTAACATGGCGATTGAATTGGGCGCTAAAGCAGGCCTGATTGCACCCGATCAAACCACTTTCGATTACATCAAAGGTCGTAAATTTGCGCCTACGGGCGCCAACTGGGACGCTGCTGTAGAGTATTGGCAAACCCTGAAAACCGACGATGACGCCAAGTTTGACGCTGTCGTTACGCTAAATGGTGCAGACATCAAACCACAAGTCACATGGGGGACAAACCCAGGACAAGTGATCGCCGTCGATAGTCCAATCCCTACGCCCGAGAGCTTTCAAGATCCTATCGAGAAAGCCTCTGCGGAGAAAGCCCTTGCCTACATGGGACTAGAAGCTGGCAAAGCGCTGTCTGACTACTCCGTTGATAAAGTGTTCGTTGGTTCTTGTACTAACTCTCGTATCGAGGATATGCGCGCCGCTGCCGCAGTGGCGAAAGGACGCAAAGTGGCGGCTCATGTGCAAGCGTTGATCGTACCGGGTTCCGAGCAAGTAAAAGCGCAAGCCGAAGCTGAAGGGCTCGATGTCATCTTCAAAGAAGCTGGCTTTGAATGGCGCTTACCTGGTTGCTCTATGTGTCTAGCCATGAACAATGACCGCTTAGGGCCAGGAGAGCGTTGCGCCTCCACATCAAACCGAAATTTTGAAGGTCGACAAGGACGTGGGGGTCGTACCCATCTAGTCAGCCCTGCCATGGCCGCGGCTGCCGCCATTGCTGGCCACTTTGTTGATATTCGTGAGTTAAACTAAGGAGACACCACATGTCAGGATTTAAACAACATACCGGCTTGGTTGTGCCTCTTGATGCAGCAAATGTAGACACTGATGCAATCATTCCTAAGCAGTTCCTACAAAAGGTTTCGCGCTTAGGGTTTGGCAAGCACCTCTTTCATGATTGGCGATTTCTAGATGATGCCGGCGAAAAGCCTAACCCGGACTTCGTCCTCAACGCTCCGCGTTATAAAGGGGCCTCAATCCTGCTCGCACGCGAGAACTTTGGTTGTGGTTCATCACGTGAACATGCTCCTTGGGCGTTAGCCGACTACGGTATCAAAGCCATGATCGCGCCGAGCTTTGCCGATATTTTTTACGGCAACTCGATCAACAACCAAATGGTCCCTGTACGCTTAGCAGAACAAGAAGTCGACGAGATTTTTCAATTTGTTGAGGCCACTGAAGGCGCGGAAGTGGAAGTGGACTTAGAAGCGATGAAAGTGCGTGCTAACGGCAAAGAGTACAGTTTCGAGATCGATGAGTTCCGTCGTCATTGCTTGCTCAATGGACTCGACAACATCGGTTTGACCTTACAACACGAAGAGAAGATCGCCGCTTTTGAGGCGAATATCCCCGAGTTCTTGCGTTAATCTCGCACTCACCATAAAGCTGGCAACCTGCCAGCTTTTTTTTGACCACTCTGAAGATGAAATATATCAGGCACTCGGCGGGTCTCAATCATTATGTACGATTTGTCAGATCAGATTTGTAAAGGTATAAGATGAAAACATCGCTCGCTGCACTTCTCCTGCTCGCCCCTATCTCCGCGTTGGCTGCACCCGAATCAAAACTTTGGGCATATTGGAACACAAGCAACCCGGAACACGCAGAGTCAATCTCTCATCAAGCATGGCAAGAGCTCCTTGATAAATATCTGGTTGTGCAAGGCGAAGAGCATCTGTTGCGTTATGGCGCGTTTGAGCCTCAAGATACACTCAAACTCAATCGGTATATCGAGTCATTGGAGACGCTCGACCCTCGTCAATTACGCCAGAACCAGCAATATGCCTATTGGGTAAACCTGTACAATGCCGTCACCGTTAAACTCATCATCGACCACTACCCCGTATCATCCATAACGAAACTCGGTGGGCTATTTAGCTTTGGCCCTTGGGATCAAGATGTCCTGACGATCAATGGCCAAGAGGTCACTCTCAACGATATCGAGCACCGCATTTTACGCCCAATCTGGCAGGATCCTCGTACTCACTACGCCGTCAATTGCGCCAGTCTTGGCTGTCCAAACTTGCAGGCGTCTGCGTTCACCGCAGAGAATACTGAAGCGCTGCTAGAACAAGCCGCAGAGGCATTTATCAATAGTCGTAAAGGAGCAGAGATACAAGGTGAGACACTCACGCTCTCCTCAATTTATGATTGGTTTGCCGCTGACTTTGGCGACAAAGAAGCGCTGTTTGATCACCTAACCCACTACCGCCCGGAACTGGCCGAGTTTTCAGGCAAAATACGCTACGATTACGATTGGCAACTGAACGAACGAAAAGAGTAGTCGAATGCAACAAGAGTAAAAACGAGAAACGCCCAGCTGAATT
>NZ_JCBDGK010000025.1:0-11704 GCF_059834005.1 Vibrio sp. R12-SW3-ISO1 | reverse complement strand
AATGCGCAGCATAGTTGTCTAGACGTAAAAAGCCCCGCTATTGCTAGCGGGGCTTTTAGAAAGTGGTCGGTGAAGAGGGATTCGATCGGACTGGCGCCCAGCCCACGACCCATAATGCGCGGCATAGTTGTCTAGACGTAAAAAGCCCCGCTATTGCTAGCGGGGCTTTTAAAAAGTGGTCGGTGAAGAGGGATTCGAACCCCCGACCCTCTGGTCCCAAACCAGATGCGCTACCAAGCTGCGCTATTCACCGAGAACGGAGCCGTATAATACGGATTCTGTTTGCCAACGCAAGCCATTTCCCGCACTTTTTTCCAAATTCACACCGTTTGACTAAAACGCGAGCAACGGGCCACAAAATGTGAGCAAACACACAGCAAGCAGAACAAAAACGCAACCTTCGGATAACACTTGATCTAGATCAGTGTTGAATTAATGACCAGCCATTACCTTAAATTCCGTCAACACACACTTTGTATTTGGCGGAGGAACTATGGACTTTTGGCTTGATCTTCTCTTTGGTAATGCAGTAGGTCTATCTTCAATGATTGTCATCTTGGGTGCCTTTAGTCTCATGCTCTTTTACGGCGCTTTCTTCGTCTACAAGGTGATGAATGACAAATCTCCTCACTAGAATCGCTTAGCTCTATTCTCCGAATAGACATTCGCTATGCACCGAAGTAGACACACTGTTTACTTCGGTTTTTTATTTCTTGCTGATCACAACAGGCTTACGTCAGTATAATAGCTATATTGATTGAATACTCTGAGATACCGTCATGTCTAACGACGACGATTTTGCACTGTTTCAGCAAATGATGGGAGACGTTAAACCCATCAAGCAAGACACCACTCAACACGTCAAAATACATCAGGTCACCCAAGCGCAGTTGGCTAAACGCGAAGCGGCTATGTGGCTCAGCGATGATGCTCCCGAGTACCTCTCCATTGACCATGCGCCGATGCTCAAACCCGAAGACATCATTGAGTACAAGCGCGATGGTGTACAAGATGGGGTCTTTCGTAAACTGCGCCTGGGTAAGTACCCACTTCAAGCAAGGTTAGATTTACACCGCAAGACGCTCAAACAAGCGCGTGACGAAGTGCTCACCTTTCTTAAACAGTGCATGCGCATGGATATTCGCACGGTGCTGATCATTCATGGTCGAGGCGAGAAATCCAATCCCCCCGCCATGATGAAAAGTTACCTTGCAAAGTGGCTATCACAAATCAATGACGTCCAATGTGTACACAGCGCACAGCGTTTTCACGGCGGCACGGGTGCGGTCTACGTCATGCTGAGAAAAAGTGCCGACAAGAAACAAGAGACTCGAGAGCGTCATCAAAAACGGCTCGGGTAAATCCGTTTCCGATCGTTATGGTTGGTCTAAGATAGACAGAGTGATACACTCCCCGACCCCGATTTCGGATCCATCTACCACCACATCACGGGTTGCCGTTGTGAAACGTAAAGAGAATGCTCATGTCCCAAGATAGCGCGAAACGCCTTAACAAATTCATCAGTGAAACCGGCTTTTGTTCACGTCGAGAAGCAGACCGACTGATAGAGCAAGGTCGAGTCACCATTAATGGCCAAGTGCCGGAAATGGGCACCAAGGTGCTTCCCGGAGACGATGTTCAAGTCGATGGAAAACCTATCAGTGGTGCCACCGATAAACCGATTTATATCGCTTTAAATAAACCGACTGGTATCACCTGTACAACCGAGCGAGATGTACCGGGTAACATTGTTGACTTTATTGGCCACAAAAAGCGCATCTTCCCAATTGGTCGCTTAGATAAGCCGTCGGACGGGTTGATCTTTCTGACCAATGATGGCGATATCGTCAACAAAATTCTTCGTGCGGGTAACCATCACGAAAAAGAGTACGTCGTGCGTGTCGACAAGCCCATCACCGATGACTTTATTCATAGGATGAGCAGCGGCGTGCCGATTTTAGATACCGTCACGCTACCGTGCCGTGTCATCAAGGAAACCAAGTTTTCATTTCGAATCGTGCTGACACAAGGGTTGAACCGTCAAATACGCCGTATGTGTGAAGCGCTGGGATACGAAGTATTCAAGTTACGCCGAGTTCGCATCATGAACATTACCTTGGATGGTATCCCTAACGGTCAATGGCGCTACTTGTCTGATCAAGAGGTTGAGACGATTCTCGCAATGTGTGAGGGCTCAAGCGGGACTGAAGAAGCCTCAAAGGTTGACAGCAAAGGGCGAAGAATCCGCCGCGCAACCGATGCAAAGCTCTTTGATAGTCGAGAAGAGAATCAAGAATCCAAAGCGCGACGTAATCAAAAGCCGCGAACGTTTAAAGGTCGCAATGCCGATGATCTTCGTCACGCGCCTAATTCGAAAAAGGGCCGCGCCCATCACCACAATCCGAACCAAAAGCCCGTAACCAAACATTCAGGCCCCACGACCAAACCGGCAAAACCACGCACCGGTGGCACGCTGAGTTTGAAGAAGTAACGCAGGCGAAGTATCCGTTCAGCGCTTTGCTGCAATGAAAAAGGAGCATCATTCAATGCTCCTTTTTAGTCTTTACAAGTCAATCAACACACTAGCGTATAAAGTGACTTAGATATCAACGATTACTTAGTGCCGAAAATCTTGTCACCGGCATCACCAAGACCAGGGACAATGTAACCTTTATCGTTCAGTCTGCTGTCAATAGCAGCGGTGTACAGTTCCACGTCTGGGTGCGCTTTTTCTAGAGCTTCGATGCCTTCTGGCGCAGCAACCAACACCAACACTTTGAATGACTGACAACCTTGCTCTTTAAGAAGGTCAATCGTCGCAATCATAGAGCCGCCGGTAGCAAGCATAGGGTCAACAACCAACGCGATACGCTCATCAATGTTTGACGCCAGTTTGTTGAAGTAAGGCACAGGCTCCAACGTCTCTTCGTCACGGTAAATACCCACCACACTGATGCGAGCACTAGGAATGTGCTCAAGCACGCCGTCCATCATACCTAGGCCAGCACGAAGAATCGGCACAACGGTGACTTTCTTACCCTTGATTTGATCCACTTCTACCGGACCATTCCAACCGTCAATGGTTACTTTTTCTGTTTCAAAGTCTGCGGTCGCTTCATAGGTCAGCAAGCTGCCGACTTCTGTTGCAAGCTCGCGAAAACGCTTAGTGCTGATATCACCTTCTCGTAGAAGACCAATTTTGTGTTTCACAAGAGGGTGTTTAACTTCAACAACTTTCATTTCCATCTCCGGATCTATGGCAAATTTCAAATAAACTTGTCGATTATAAACGATTTCGTTCACAATTTCTTGTCGTAGCGCAAAAGAAAAAACTTGCGCAAACGTTTGCTATCTAGCTTTGACCACTGGTAGAATAGCGCCGTTTTCACATCCAATTTTCTAACCGAGGACTTCCCCGTGAGTGCTGATAACACTTCTCTTAGCTATAAAGATGCTGGCGTTGACATTGATGCAGGCAACGCACTTGTTGACCGTATTAAAGGTGCGGTAAAACGTACACGTCGCCCTGAAGTAATGGGTGGTATTGGTGGTTTTGGCGCGCTGTGCGAACTGCCAACCAAGTACAAGCATCCAGTTCTCGTCTCAGGGACAGACGGTGTGGGCACTAAGCTGCGCCTTGCTTTGGATATGAAAAAGCATGACACCATCGGTATTGACCTTGTGGCAATGTGTGTCAACGACCTGATTGTTCAAGGTGCAGAGCCGCTGTTCTTCTTGGATTACTACGCAACAGGTAAGTTGGATGTCGATACGGCAGCGGATGTTGTGTCAGGTATTGCAGACGGCTGTGTGCAAGCAGGTTGTGCACTGATCGGTGGTGAAACCGCAGAAATGCCAGGGATGTATGAAGGCGAAGACTATGACGTAGCAGGCTTTTGTGTTGGCGTCGTCGAAAAAGAAGACGTGATTGACGGCACGAAAGTCGCAGCTGGCGACGCGCTGATCGCGGTCGGTTCAAGCGGTCCACACTCAAACGGTTACTCACTCATTCGTAAGATTCTTGAAGTCTCTGGTGCTGACAAAAACGAACAGTTAGCTGACAAAACGATTGGTGAGCACCTACTCGAACCCACCAAAATTTACATCAAATCGGCACTCAAGATGATTGAGCAGCATGACATTCATGCCATCTCGCACATCACTGGTGGCGGTTTCTGGGAAAACATCCCTCGCGTACTGCCTGAAGGCACCAAAGCGGTGATCGATGGTAACAGCTGGGAATGGCCAATTATCTTCAAATGGCTACAAGAGAAAGGCAACGTCACAACCCACGAAATGTACCGCACATTTAACTGTGGTGTTGGTCTGGTTGTCGCCCTACCTAAAGCACAAGCGGACGCAGCGGTTGAACTGTTGAAAGCCGAAGGCGAGAACGCTTGGGTAATTGGTGAGATTGCAACAGCGCAAGCAGCCGAAGAACAGGTAGAGATCAACTAAAGATGAAAAGCGTTGTTGTTTTAGTTTCAGGGAATGGTTCTAACTTGCAAGCGATTATTGATGCTTGTGAAACCAACATCGATAATGGCCGAGTAACCGCTGTTTTTTCAAACAAAGCAACCGCTTATGCTTTGGAACGTGCGAAAAAAGCCGGTGCTGGCGCGCACTTTCTTGATCCAAACTCATTCGATACTCGCGACGCCTTTGATCGCGAGTTGATGAAGCAGATGGATGAATACAAGCCTGACGTTGTGGTCTTGGCGGGTTATATGCGCATTTTAAGTGGCGAGTTCGTTCGTCACTTTATGGGGCGAATGATCAACATCCACCCATCGCTGTTACCCAAATACCCAGGGCTCAACACTTACCAACGTGCCATTCACGCCGGTGACGAAGAGCATGGTACCAGTGTCCATTTTGTCACTGAGCAACTTGACGGCGGGCCTGTCATTTTACAGGCGAAAGTGCCGATCTTTGATGAAGACACCGTCGAAACCCTCACCGAGCGCGTGCAAACGCAAGAGCACAAAATCTACCCTCTGGTCGTAAAGTGGATGGTGGAAGAGCGCCTCGTGATGAAAGATGGCAAAGAAGCCTACCTCGATGGCAAGCTGCTCGGCATGCATGGTTACGCCGAAGAGTAATCAAACCGTTTCAATCCAATTGGCGAGCGTTAATGCTCGCTTTTTTTTTGCGCTGCGTTTCTCCTATCTCACCCTATTGGTGAAAAAGTCGACTAAGGCTACACGAGTTTGCGCTAGCGCAACCGGGCACTTTGAGTTTCCTCTCGTCCCTGTGTATATTTGAGAGCAGTTATCATTTGTTAAGGATACCAACATGCAAGTTTATCAGTGCTGTGACATGATTCGTGAGCTTTACGCCCAGATCGGTAGTGGCGATCAAGCCTATGTCCCACAAGCCATCACCTGCGCGCTCAAAGCGCTTAATGACATTGCAGCGGATGACGCGCTGCCTAAGTCGGTACGAGAAAAAGCGGCCTTCGCAGCGGCCAATCTGCTGATTTCTGATTTTGAGGATGCATGATGAATTTGAGCAATTTTGCCAGCATGGATAGCGTGATGCTGATGAGCATCGTCAACATGAAATTGCGCGATGATTTTGCAGGGGATCTGGACAAGCTTGTGGCGTATTTCGATATTGACCGTGCTGCCCTTGAAGCAAAGCTTGCGAGCGCAGGGTTTGAATACTTGCCTGAGGCGGGGCAGTTTCGTTAACGCGACCGCATCTCTGCGAGCGCTAGGTTGTCTTGGCTAGCGCTCAAAACAAACGTGCCTACACTCAGGTAGGCACAATAAGGTCGACAACAGTGATTACTTGGCTTTTTTACGCGCGTTGTGACCGGCTTGCGCTTTGGCGAATACCGCCAATTGCTCTTCACCCCAAGCTTGTGCAGCTTGTTCAGACTCAAACCCTGTTTCACTTTTTGAAACGTGAGTTTTACGTGATGTCACTTGGCGAGTGATTGTTGCACTCCACTGTGACTCTTGTTGAGTAACATGCAACGCATATTTTTTATTGGCATTCATAAATTGTTTCCTCAGACCAAGCGACCCTAATGATTGGGCCCTTCGCAAAAAAGTGCGCTATTAGAGCTTAAAAAAGCATCGCTGGCTAGTAGTTTTTTCGCTAAAAACACATTTCGCTAAAAATAAAAAAGCGCAGCGAATTCACGCTACGCTTTTGACTCGATTAATCAGGCTTAGCCGATGTTCTTACGAGCGTTTTGGAACATACGCATCCAAGCGCCGTTCTCACCCCAACCTTCTGGTGCCCATGAGTTGGCAACCGTACGGAATACACGCTCAGGGTGTGGCATCATAATGGTCACACGACCGTCTTGTGTGGTAAGACCGGTAATCGCATTTGGTGAACCGTTCGGGTTGTTCGGGTATTGCTGTGTTGGGTTACCGTGGTTATCAACGTAACGTACAGCAACCGTACCAGACGCTTCAATCGCTGCTAGGTGGTCTGCATCACGTACTTCAACGCGACCTTCGCCGTGAGAAACCGCGATAGGCATACGTGAGCCTGCCATACCATCAAAGAACACAGAATCCGATTTCTGTACTTCCACTAAGCTAAAGCGTGCTTCAAAACGCTCAGATTCGTTGCGAACAAAACGTGGCCACAAATCAGCGCCAGGGATCAGCTCTTTCAGGTTCGATAGCATCTGACAGCCGTTACATACACCAAGAGAGAAGGTATCGTCACGGTTGAAGAAGCTTTGGAACTGCTCACGTGCTTGTGGGTTGAATAGGATAGACTTCGCCCAACCTTCACCAGCACCTAGTACGTCACCGTAAGAGAAGCCGCCACACGCCACAAGACCTTGGTATTCATCCAACGCTGCCTGACCCGTTAGGATGTCGCTCATGTGGATGTCGGTCGCTTCAAAGCCAGCACGGTCAAATGCCGCTGCCATTTCAACGTGAGAGTTGACGCCCTGCTCACGCAAGATAGCCATTTTCGGCTTCGCACCTTTTGCGATGTAAGGTGCAGCAACATCTTCGTTGACATCAAAGCTTAGATTAACGTTCAGACCTGGATCAGAGTTGTCTTTCTTCGCTTCAAACTCTTGGTCAGCACAGGCAGGGTTGTCACGTAGACCTTGCATCTTATGTGTGGTCTCAGCCCAGATAGTACGAAGTTCTGTACGAGCGCGCTCAAGGATAACCGTCTCACCCGCGGTGATAACAAAGTTATCTGTTGCTTCCACTGAACCAATAACGTGAGAACATGCCTCTAGGCCGTTGGCTGCCAATACCGCTTTCACTGTGTCTAGGTCAACGTTCTTCACCTGAACAACCGCGCCTAGCTCTTCGTTAAATAGCGCAGCAAGTGCATCGTCGCCTAGGTTTGCGATGTCCGCTTTCACGCCACAGTGACCCGCAAAGGCCATCTCTGCCAAGGTCACGAACAGACCGCCATCCCCTTTATCGTGGTAAGCCACCAGCTTGTCATCACGAACTAGCGTTTGCATAGCGTCAAAGAAGCCTTTTAGTTGCTCGGCGTTATCCACGTCCGCTGGCTTATCACCCAGTTGTTTGTAAACCTGTGCGAGTGCCGTCGCACCTAGACGGTTCTTACCGTTACCAAGGTCAACAAGAACCAGTGACGTCTCGCCTTTGTCAGTACGTAGCTGAGGCGTTACTGTCTTACGAACATCTTCAACACGACCAAATGCGGTGATCACCAATGAAAGTGGTGAGGTCACCTCTTTGCTTTCACCATTATCTTCCCATTTAGTCTTCATCGACATGGAGTCTTTACCCACCGGGATAGTAAGACCTAGCGCTGGACATAGCTCTTCACCGACGGCTTTCACTGCTTCGTAAAGACCGGCATCTTCGCCTGGGTGACCTGCTGGAGACATCCAGTTCGCTGACAGTTTAATGCGCTTGATATCACCGATATCTGTCGCTGCAATGTTTGTTAGAGACTCACCTACTGCTAGACGTGCTGATGCACCAAAGTCGAGAAGAGCCACTGGTGTGCGCTCACCCATAGACATGGCTTCACCGTGGTAAGAGTCGTAGCTTGCTGCGGTTACCGCGCAGTTTGCCACTGGAACCTGCCAAGGACCAACCATCTGGTCACGCGCAACAAGACCAGTTACCGAGCGGTCACCAATAGTGATCAGGAAGGTTTTCTCTGCCACTGTTGGTAGGCGTAGAACGCGATCAACCGCTTCGTTAATTTCGATGCCATCACGATCAATCGCTGGGCTATCGACTTTAAGTGTTTTCGCATCACGGTGCATCTTCGGCGTTTTACCCAACAAGATGTCCATTGGCATATCGATTGGCGTGTTGTCGAAGTGAGAATCTTCTAGTGTTAGGTGACGCTCTTCAGTAGCGACACCCACAACCGCATAAGGCGCACGTTCACGCTTACAGATGGCATCGAATACTTCCATATTCTCTGGCGCCACTGCCATTACGTAACGCTCTTGAGATTCATTACACCAGATCTCAAGTGGGCTCATGCTCAGCTCGTCGTTTGGTACGTCGCGTAGCTGGAATAAACCACCACGTTCGCCATCATCACACAGCTCTGGTAGTGCATTTGAGATACCGCCTGCGCCCACATCGTGGATAAACGCGATTGGGTTGCTCTCACCAAGCTGCCAACAACGGTCGATCACTTCCTGACAGCGGCGTTCCATCTCTGGGTTTTCACGCTGTACAGAAGCAAAATCAAGATCTTCCGCAGACTGACCTGACGCCATTGAAGAGGCCGCACCGCCGCCAAGACCAATGTTCATCGCAGGACCACCCAGTACGATAAGCTTCGCACCCACTGGGATCTCTTTCTTCTGAACGTGCTCGTCACGGATATTACCCATACCACCAGCAATCATGATTGGCTTGTGGTAACCACGGATCTCTTCACCCGCGTGAGAGGTCACTTTCTCTTCGTAAGTACGGAAGTAACCCAGTAGGTTTGGACGACCAAATTCGTTGTTGAACGCCGCGCCACCAAGAGGGCCTTCTAGCATGATATCAAGGGCGTTAACGATACGACCTGGCTTACCAAAATCGGTTTCCCATGGCTGTTCAAAACCTGGAATACGTAGGTTAGAGGTAGTAAAACCAACCAGACCGGCTTTAGGCTTGCCGCCAATACCCGTTGCACCTTCGTCACGAATCTCACCACCAGAACCGGTAGACGCACCTGGCCAAGGCGAGATAGCGGTTGGGTGGTTGTGCGTCTCAACCTTCATCAGGATGTGCGCGTCTTCGTGGTGGTAGGTGTATTGACGAGTATCAGGATCTGGGAAGAAACGACCTACTTTTGAACCCGTCATGACTGCTGCGTTATCTTTGTAAGCAGACAAAACATGATCAGGTGTCGTTTCAAATGTGTTCTTGATCATCTTAAACAGCGACTTCTCTTGATCAACACCGTCGATCGTCCAGTCTGCGTTAAAGATTTTGTGACGACAGTGCTCTGAGTTTGCTTGAGCAAACATCATGAGTTCGATGTCGTTCGGGTTGCGACCCAGTTTAGTGAAGTTTTCTACTAGGTAGTCAATTTCATCTTCCGCCAGTGCCAAGCCCAAGGAAACGTTTGCCTCTTCAAGCGCAAGACGACCGCCCGCAAGAATATCAACGTGAGCAACAGGCTTAGGTTCAGCAACGCTAAACAGTGCAGAGGCAGCATCAAGCTGAGTAAATACGGATTCCATCATGCGGTCATGGATGAGTGCTTTCACCGCATCCACTTGTGCGTCGTTTAACGAGACCGATGCTTCAATGTAGTATGCCGTACCACGCTCTAGACGCTTAACGCTTGAAAGGCCACAGTTATGGGCAATGTCGGTGGATTTAGAAGACCAAGGAGAGATGGTGCCCGGACGAGGAGTCACAAGCAACAAAAGACCTTCAGGTGCGTGCTCTTCGATCGTTGGGCCGTAGGTCAACAACTTTTCTAGCTTTGCTAGTTCAGCGTCAGACAGATCTGCGGTAAGGTCAGCAAAGTGCATAAACTCAGCGTAAATACCTGTCACAGGCAGGTCTTGTTCACGACAAAGTTCTACTAGTTTGTTAACACGAAACTCAGAAAGAGCTGGGGAGCCACGCAAAATTCTCATGTGCTTAGGTCTCTTATGCAATTGATTAAGATGATATTGGAATAAATTCAATACGTTATAAAAAACAAATCAAACCTATGCCAATCGCACCTCTGCGTTTGCGTGCGCATTATATAGCAATTGGTTTTGTGATGTAACACCAAACGCAACCGTTTGCGTCATTTTTTTCATCGGCGTACCGTCAGCACAATCGCCGCAAAGCCTTTCTTTCCTGTCCCGTCCACAACCTCACCCTGTACGGAAGAGCATGAGCCATCATGGCCTGTGAACATGATGATTTTTTGAACTCTGCGGCTTCGCCGTCGATAGTTTCTTGCCTTGTGATGACACTTTGATATAAATGCCCTACTGGAAGTATGAGACTCTCTTTAATGAACAAGTATGACTTTAGCCCGCTGAAAGCCTTGTGCGCGCTGCTTTTTTCTGCGCTTTTTTTGACGGGATGCCAAATTGAATCTAAGCCGAAAAGCGAATTAGACCAAATTCGCGAACGTGGAGTGCTTCGCGTTGGCACCCTCAATAACCAGCTCTCCTATTATATTGGTCCTGATGGCCCGGCAGGCCTTGATTACGAAATCGCCCGTGAATTTGCCAACGAGCTTGGTGTGCAATTGGAAATGAAACCGGCCTATCGCATTTCGAGCCTCTACCCAGCGTTAGAAAAGGGTGAGATCGATATTATCGCGGCGGGCCTCAGTCAATCACCTGAGCGCATGAGCCGTTTTCGCCCTGCCCCCGCCTATTATTACGTCAGTCAACAACTGGTGTATCGCAAAGGGCAGTGGCGACCACGAAATCTGGAGCAGTTGATTGAGCGACAGGCTGAGCTCATTGAAGAGAACGACGGCAAGCCCGTTTTAAGTATTGTCAGTGACTCTCACTTCAATAAGACGTTAGGAGAGATTCAAATCGACTACCCGGAGTTTACCTATAAGGTCGACGCCAATGTCGATGTCAATGACCTGCTCAAGCAGGTCTCTGATGGTGAACTGCTATTTACCGTCGCAGACTCGGTCGAGATCTCGCTATCACAGCGGATTTATCCCGATGTGGCACTGGCGTTTGAGCTGACCGAAGATCAGCCCATCTCCTGGTTCTTACGACGCAGCCAAGACGAAAGCCTCTACGCCTTGCTGATCGAGTTCTTTGGTCATCTACAACAATCCGGGCATCTCGCCTCACTGGAAGAGAAATACATCGGCCATATCGACAGCTTTGATTACGTCGATACCCGCGCCTTTATCCGCGCGTTGGATTCCACGCTACCGACGTGGTCGCCACTGTTTAAGAAATACTCCGATGAGTTTGATTGGCGATTGGTCGCAGCACTGGCTTATCAAGAATCACACTGGAACCCTCGCGCCAAATCACCAACCGGGGTTCGTGGCATGATGATGCTGACGCTGCCGACAGCCAAAAGTGTGGGCGTGACCAACCGACTCGATCCAGAGCAATCTGTAAGAGGTGGCGTTGAGTATTTGCGGCGCATGGTTGCGCGCATTCCAGACACCATCGAAAGCCACGAGAAAATTTGGTTTGCGTTGGCGTCGTACAATGTCGGCTATGGTCATGTAATGGACGCCCGCCGCCTGACGAAAAAACAAGGCGGTAATCCCGATGCCTGGTCAGATG
>NZ_JCBDGK010000024.1:0-38059 GCF_059834005.1 Vibrio sp. R12-SW3-ISO1 | reverse complement strand
TCTTGGTCGAAGCCATTGCGTGAGAAATTTTGAGAGTGATGCCATCTTGTTTGTCTACCGTGACCAAGAAAATCTCCATAAAGTTCAAATTAGCTGGCGAAAGCATATCAGAGATTGGGTATAATCGCCGCAAATTTAGCAAGAGACCGTTGAAATGATTAACGTTGGTAAGGTAAACCACTTAGAAATTGTAAAAAAAGCCGACTTTGGACTATTTTTGGATGCTGGAGAGTACGGCACCTCTTTGCTGCCAAATCGCTTTGCGCCAAAAGACGCGGAAGTGGGCCAATTTATTGATGCGTTTCTCTACTTTGATTCCGACAACCAGTTGGTGGCGACGACTGAAACTCCGATTGCCGAAGTGGGCCAGTGGGGGCTGATGGAAATCCAAGGGGTCAACAGCACCGGCGCTTTCGCTAATTGGGGAATTAAAGGCAAAGATCTGTTGATCCCTTTCAGTGAGCAGCGTGCCCGTTTTAGAGAAGGTCAAACTGTGTTGGTATACGTTTATACCGACAAAGCATCTGGGCGCATTGTCGGGACCACCAAATTCAACAAGCTGCTGGATAAAACGCCGGCGCCTTATAGCAAAAACCAGCAAGTCGAGTTGTTGATTGCAGAGCGCAGTGACTTAGGCTTTAAAGCGATCGTTGAAGGCCAACATTGGGGCATGATTTTTAAGTCTGACGTGTTTGGAAAACTCTTTATTGGTAAGCGTCTTAAAGGCTACATCAAAGCAATCCGTGAAGATGGCAAAATCGATCTCTCGCTGCAAAAAGTCGGTGTAGGTAAGATGGATGACTTGAGTGAGAAAGTGCTTGAGTTATTGGAGAAAAAGGGCGGCTTCCTCCCTCTTAATGATAAGTCATCGCCAGAAGCCATTTTCTCAACGTTTCGAACCAGTAAAGGGACGTACAAGAAAACCATTGGCGGTCTTTACAAGCAAGGTCGTATTCGTATCGAGCAAGATGGGATTTATCTCGCTGATTAATCGACTTGAGACAAAAAAAGGCCCGAAGCGGATCATGCTTTGGGCCTAGGGGAAGGGCTCCTACAGAGCCTGCGCTAACTGTCTGATATTCATCACCAATCAATACTTCAATTGTAGTTCAAGATCAGTATAGCGCCAGGCAATGACGAAATTTCATACCTTGGTTTAGGGATTAAAACAGATTTTTGTCTCTTACCAACTCTCTGGGTAGGCCATTTTTGATTCGATTTCCGACCCATTTCCCGAGTCCAATCACATCGTTACCGTACTTGACCAGCACTTCACCTTTGCCTGTTTGTTCCGGTCTCACATCTCTTCCCATGAACCACTCTCTGGCGTCATCAATAGAAAGTTCGACACTGTTCGCTTCATTCCCCGTTGCCAGTGCGGTGGCGACTTGGTGTTGCCAGCGATAGCCTTTCTTATGCGCTTCGGCGATCTTTATTCCCATACGTGAAAAACGCAGTTCGCCGAGCATCGGCTCGAGCGCATCGGGGAACAGCCAGACATCGTTGTCACGCAGCCAAATCGTGGTGTGTTGAGGCAGAGAAACAGACAGCGCGTCTTGTAGTGCGCTAGCGATCGCTTGCTGCTCTTTTGCCGATGCTTTCTGAAACGGAAATTTACCGAGGCGTTTTTTTACATCAGGTGGTGTCGCAGTGCCAGTTTTACGTATTTTTGCCACAAAGAATCCTTCACAGTCATAGACTTGAGGGAATATGTGCAAAAAGCCTTCGGCGGTTAGCGCTTCGTCAGCACCCGGGAATAAGGATTCAAGGCTTTCAAATTCCACCAACTCGCCAAAGGTTAACTTTAAGTGCTGGCAGACTTGCTGGTTCTCTTCCACGCTGAGCGTACAGGTCGAGTAGACCATGACACCGCCCGGTTTTAGGGCGTGAAAAGCACTTTCGATCAGATCTTTTTGCGTCTCGGCGATGGATAGCACTGACGCTTTACTCCAGTTTTTTATCGCATCGGCATCTTTGCGAACCGTACCTTCCCCAGAGCAGGGTGCGTCGATGAGAACGGCATCGAACTGCTCTGGCAGCCAACCACCAAACACGCGGCCATCGAAGTTAGTCAATGCGGCGTTACGAATACCGCAGCGCTCAATATTCGCATGGAGTACTTTCACGCGGCTAGCGGAAAACTCGTTCGCCACCAATACGCCTTCATTGTCCATCAGCGCAGCGATTTGTGTCGTTTTTGACCCTGGTGCAGCCGCCATATCGAGCACCGCCTGAAAGGTGTCATCACCAGAAAAGAGCGCAGAGACAGGCATCATGGAACTGGCTTCTTGGATGTAAAACAGCCCCGACATGTGTTGAGCACGATTCCCCAGTGGCACGCGGGTTTCATCAGCATCAATCCAAAATCCTTCTTCACACCAAGGCACTGGGGTCAATACCCATCCTTGCTGCTCAGCCAGCGCTTTAAAATCGTCCACTGTGGTCTTGAGAGTGTTGACGCGGACACTTTTTCTAAGTGGTCGTTGGCAAGCGGCGATGAAGTCATCCATCGTCAAATGAGACGGAAGGATAGTTTGCATTTCAGCGAGAAAGTCGTCAGGGAGATAAACGTTTTGGTGCACTCTGCATCTCTAAGTAGAAAATTTGCCGAGAGTGTAGCAAAAACGCAGCCACTTGGCTGCGCTTTTACTGATGATAGGTGATAGGTGATAGGTGATAGGTCTTGGCTAAGGTTTTGGTATCACCGTTCGCCAGCTGCGCCAGCTCTCTTCTGCTTTCGGGTGAAGGTAGAAGGTATGGCCATCTTGAGCTATCGGCTCGAGCTGTGTTTGTTGTGGTGTAGCAAAGGTGATACCGCCTCGCACTATGCTTTCAACCGTACCTGCTTTGATATTGGCACCGGTTAGTCCAATCGAGACATCCACACCAGAGGTGTTCCAAAATACGCTATTACGGCGCACTAGATAGGCGTATTCCGGCAGAATATCAATGTCGATGTCGACGCGATCGGCAAATTCACCTAACGATACTGCTCGCACTTGGCCCACCTCGATCTCACGATACAAAATCGGGGTGCCACTGGTGACTGAGCCTCGGCTTTCGGTTTGCAATCTAAATTGCACCCCTTTATAAATTTGAGGCGCAGTGTTAAGTGCGAACTGATGTTGGGGCTGGCCATTACCGGGTTCAACATTAATACTTGGCGTGATTAGATTGTGGATGTTTTTTACTCCCGACAGGCCAATCTCTGCCTGTGATTGCCAAAAGTGCGACCCTGAAACCGCAATGGTTTGGGCGTATTCCGGCAAGATGCGAGCTTGAATTTCAACGCCGCCTTTGGAGAACTCTACGTTGGAAAATATGGGGGTAACAAGCGTGACTTCGCCGACTTGGACACCGTTGTAGTGGATAGGCGTGCCAGTTGTGATCGTTGTGCTGCCGTCAAAGTGCAAGGTGACACGTTGGCCGTATTTACGTGCGGTTTTGAAATCTTTGTATAGCAACCACTTGTCTTTTTGGCGGTTGTCGACCCCCGGCAAGGAATCAAAAGCAATCCCACCTTGGATGATGGTTTTCAGTGGCGCAGCGGTAATGTTGACGCCCGTTAAAGAGGCGTCCACCTCAACGCCAGAGCGATTCCAGAACACGGTTTGCTCACTCAAAAGGTGTTTGTATTGATTTTCAATATTCGCATCGATGATTACACCACCGTCAACTAAGCGAAAATCCGAGACGCTGCCGACTTGCAAGTTGCGATAAAGCAGTGGGCTACCTTTGCTGATTGAGGGCAATTCGGGGGCAAACAGTGTAAGGGTTTGCCAGCCAGAGACATTGTATTTGGCAAGCTCAGCCAAAGACTGACTCGCATACAGCGGATAGCGCTCTTTGGCTTCACCACTGCCTTCACTGACAAAACTCACCGAGCCGGTCAACAGCTGTTTAGCCGGCGGTACAGAGATGTTGAGCCCAGATTCGGTGAGCTCAGCGCTGGCACTGCCGGTGACAAAAAATCGGTTTTGAGAACGGATTAATTCGGAATATTCCGCGTCAATCAGCAGGTCGAACACGACCTGATCATTAATGAGAGATACCTGCGTGATGGAGCCAACCGTGATGCCTTTATAGAGGATGTTCGCCCCGGCGTCTAATCCAAACGAGTTGTTAGACGTCAGTTGCAGCGCGACTGAACGTGCTTGCTGCTTGTTAAATTCAAATTGACGCACGGCGTTAAACTGCCTTGCGCGCTGACCATCTCCGGGGATCAAGGTGAGGTAATTACCTTGGACTAAGTTAGCCAAGTTTTCCACACCCGATAGCGAGACTTTCGCCTCTTCGAGAACAAAACGACTGCCGGTGGTGAGCATATCGCTGAACGCCGGCTGAATAGCGGCGGAAGCGATGATTTTTTCGCGTCCTTCACTGAGCTGCAATCCGGTAATTTGCCCGACCTCAATACCACGGTACATAATGGGCGCACCTGAGGCCTTGATATGGTTGTCGTCAGGTAGCGCAATTTGGATGGCGATACCGCGTCCTGCAGTCTTTAGGTCACGGTACAAACGAAACTCTTCGTTGTCTTCGACGGGCTCTCCGCCATCGGGGGAGTCAACCGCAATAGAGCCGCTGAGCAGAGCGCTCAAACTTTCCAGTCGCACATCAACCCCTTCAAAGCCAATATTGGCGCCAATGCCACTGACGTTCCAAAAGCGGCTCTGATCGGTAATGATGTGGCGATATTGCTCGCGGATTGACGCTTTGATGAGGACGTTCTTCGCGTCGTCATCCAATTTGTAGCTGTAGACTTCGCCAATTGGGATTTTTCGATAGACGATCTGTGAGCCGATGGAAATCCCCCCCAAATCGCGTGATTTCAAGGTGATGTTTAACCCTTGACGCGCGAGAAGATCGGACGGGGCGCGATCCAGCGCGGTATAAACACTCTTAGGTTCAGACGCTTCATCACCGGGTTGAATCGCAATGTAGTTCCCTGAGACCAGAGCATCCAATCCGGAAATGCCGGAAAGGCTGGCGGTCGGTTTGACCATCCAAAAACGCGTATCTTGACCAAGTAACTGAATCGCTTCGGGGTAGATGTCGGCATCCACGTAAATGTTGTCAAGATTGCTCGACAGGTTGATGTCGCGCACCATGCCCACTTCGAGCCCTTGGTAGCGAATGGTGGTGCGCCCGGCGACCAAACCTTGCGCATCAGAAAAATAGATCTGCACACGTTGGCCTGCATCCTGAATGGCTTTAAACACCAGCCAACCTGCCAGTGCCATGGTCAAAATGGGCAATATCCATAGCGGCGATAAGCCTTTATTGCGCTTAATATCTGGCGTGTAAGCATTCTGATTGGGCGAAGCATTACTCATGCGAAGGGGTGTCCTTGTAGGAGGTTTTAGGGTGGTTATCCCAAATGAGTCTTGGGTCGATACTGTCTGCGGCCAGCATGGTTAAGATGACCACGATACCAAAAAAGACGGCGCCGTACCCTGGGGTAAAATTCAAAATTTGGCCACGGTCAACCAAGGTCATCATGATGGAGATAACAAACAGATCCATCATTGACCAGCGGCCAATCCACTTAACGATAAAGTAGATTTTCATTCGATAAATATGATTGATCGAACGTTGAAAATGGATGGCGAGCAAGATGTACGCTAAGCCGAGAATCTTCGCGACCGGAACGACAATACTTGCGATGAAAATGATGGCCGCAATGCCCGCCATATCATTGTTCACCAATGAAGCAACACCCGAGAAGATGGTGTCTTCTAAACGTTGTCCGTTGGTGATTAATATCGAGATTGGGATCAGGTTGGCGGGAAAAATCGCTATCGTTGCCGCCACCAAGTAAGCCCAGGTTGTTTGGAGTGAGCGCGGTTTACGATGATGGATAGGTTTTTCGCAGCGGCGACAGTGCGTACCTTCTGGCTGTGACAAGTGGCAATGGTGGCAGTGGAGCGATTTTTCGCCCAGAGTTAATGTCTCTTCAGGCAGGTAGGCTTCCCAATAACGTCGGATACTAATCCGAGTTAAGAGTAGCACGGTCGCTAACTGCAATAGCACTAGGCCATAAAGCCCGACACCGACGAAGATGTCTGAATAGTCTTGCAACTTGAAGCAAGAGATCGCAACGCTAACCAGAAAGACATCAATCATCACCCAATGTTTGAGTGCCGCGATGGTTTGCAATGACCACTTAAGTAAAGAGAAGTGGCGCTTGGCGAGGGCAATGTGGGCAAGCAGAACGCTCGAGCACACCAGAAACGGCGCAATCGAACTGCAAAAAAACACCAGCAGTGCTAACCATGTAAAGCCTTCATCAATGAGCGCGATAATACCGGCCGGGAGTGTCGCTGGGATCATGACACCAAACAACCGGATACTGATGAAGTCAAAAAAGTGCGAGGGAATAAACAGCATCAAACAGGTGATGGCGATGGCTAAGTTGCCAGAGAGAGAAGGGGTGCCACCCCGATAGAGTTGCGTTCCACAACGCGGACAAAATGCGCTCTTTCCTTGTTCTACCTCACAGGTGTCCACTGCGAGCTCGCAGCCATGACAAAGACGAACTTGGCGAATCTCGCTAGTGTGAGAGTGGAGCGGCGAGGCGCGTTTCATTGAGTGCCTCTTTGTGTGACGTTGTCACTATTAAGGCAGTGTTTAGACGTGAGTTTGTACCGCGCCGTAAAGCGTTTGATATAAACCTTGCTGTTCGACCAGTTCGCCATGTGTCCCTGCCTGAGTGACTTGTCCATCTTCTAAAACGTAAATCAAATCCGCCTGTTTTACGGCAGATAAGCGATGAGCAACGATCAGAGTTGTGCGTCCCTTCAAAAATTCCGTTAAAGCACGGTGGAGGGCGGCTTCCGTTGCGGTATCCAACGCTGACGTTGCTTCGTCTAAAATAACAAATTTTGGATTGCTCAGCACCATGCGCGCAATGGCCAACCGTTGGCGCTGTCCACCGGACAAACGAATCCCGTTGCGGCCCACTTGCGTCTCGAGACCCTCACTGAGTTGACGAATGACATCGTGCATTTGTGCAATCTCTAGGGCTTGCCACAGTTGCTCATCCGGGGAGTCTGATCCAAGGGTCAGATTATGCCTCAGGCTATCGTTAAATAGTATAGGTTGTTGTAATACAACAGCAATTTGATCTCTAATGATATCGAAACTGATATCCTGACATGGCTCACCATTGAAACGAATGATGCCAGAGTCCGGCTGATAAACACCGATTAACAATTGAATTAAGGTAGATTTGCCTCCGCCACTCGCTCCAACCAGTGCGACTTTTTTGCCTGCCGGGATGTTGAGCGATAAATCGCGCAACACCTTGTTTTCCTCATTATAAGCAAAGTTGACCTTTTCTATAGAGACGTCGACTTCTCGGTCTGGCGTGAATGGATTGACGGTTGACACTGGGCGTTGCTCTTCGCCAATACTCAATAGGCTATTGATGCGAGTCAGTGCCGCTTTAGCGCTGTACCACGAAAACTGAATGCCCAACAATTCTTGCACAGGGCTGAGCATAAACCACAGATAGCCAAACACTGCGAAGATTTGACCAATCGTCAGGTCGCTAAACAGCACCATTAACATAGCGACAGCGCGAAACAGCTCAAAGCCAAGTAGGAACAGTAAGAAGGAGACACGCCCTGCCGCTTCCGATTGCCAGGCGTACTTGTCAGCATCGGATCGGATCTGATCGGCCTGTTCGGTTAACTGTTTGAGATACGCTTTTTCTTTATTTGCGGCGCGCAATTGATAGATGCCATCGAGTGTCTCTATCAACCGATTTTGAAAGCGCTCGAACGATTGGTTTTCGCGCTTTTTAAGATGTTTGACTTTGCCGCCCAGCAAGCGGGAGAAGTAAATGACCACCGGATTAACCAGTAAGATGAACAGCCCCAAGCGCCAATCTAACCAGAGCAAAACAACAGCGGTGCCGAGAACGGTCAGTAGGCTTATCAGGAACTTGCTTAACGTAGAGCCAATAAACTGGTCAATGGTTTCAACATCGGTAATCAAGTGGGCATTGATGCCGCCACTGCCTCTTGTCTCGTATTCCTTCATGCTGATGCGACCCAATTTGTCGATCATCTTACGTCGCATTTCAAAAGTAATGGTTTTGGAGACCAGAGTGAACTGACGGCTCTGAACAATGTTCAGCGCTTGGCTTGCCGTGCGCATCACAATGACCAGTAGTAAGGTCAACACTATATAGCCGGTAGGGGTATGAAAGTTGCTCGGCAAGAGCCATTGCATGGCACGCAGCCCGGCTCCAGGTTGGTCTAATAGCACTTCATCGACCATCAATGGCATCAAGAGTGGGATAGGAACACTGATTAAAGTCGCAGCAATCGCCACCAAATTCGCAGCGATTAACTTGGTCTTATGAAGTTTTACTTGAGTTATCAACCAAGAACGGCTAATAGTGTTGGGATTATTAATCATTATAATGAGAATGCTTACTATTTAGTTTGTGCGAATTGTACGCACAAACCGTGTGGAAGTCTCTAGTTTTCAATCGGATGTATATACAATGAACATAGAACAATACCAACGTTTAACCAAGCAAGCGGTTGCACTTATCGAATCAGAAACAGACCTTATTGCCAATCTCTCCAATGTCAGTGCGTTATTGAATATGGAACTGGAGAACCTTAACTGGGTGGGCTTTTATCTGATGAAAGACGGTGAATTGGTATTGGGTCCATTCCAAGGCAAGCCTGCGTGTGTACGTATTCCCGTTGGTAAAGGAGTGTGTGGTACTGCAGTCGCCACCAACAGCGTTCAACGTATCCATGACGTACACGAGTTCGAGGGCCACATTGCGTGTGACGCCGAGAGTAATTCAGAGATAGTGATTCCTTTTTCAATCAATGGTGAAATCCAAGGCGTGCTTGATATTGATAGCCCAAGTGTGGGGCGTTTCAGCGAAATTGACGAGCAGGGGCTAACATTTTTGATGACTGAAGTGGAAAAGCTGCTTAATTCGCACGCTATCGCAGCATAATTTGCCTATTGGCTGTGGTTTTTCATTTGCAGGTCACTATAATACCTCAATTAAAACTCTTAATGCTCGCGGACAAGCCGCAATAACCAGGAATCCTCATGGAAAACACTGAAAAGTTAAAAAACAGCAAAGAAGTGATTGCATATATTGCTGAATGTTTCCCTAAGTGCTTTACTTTAGAAGGTGAAGCAAAGCCGCTTAAAATCGGTATTTTTCAAGATCTTGCGGACCGTCTCAATGACGACCCAAAAGTGAGTAAGACCCAGCTTCGTGCAGCGTTAAGACAGTACACTTCATCATGGCGTTACCTACATGGTGTTAAGCCAGGTGCAGTACGTGTAGATTTAGACGGTAACCCAGCGGGTGAACTGGAAGAAGAGCACGTTGAACATGCGAAAACTGCACTAGCAGAGAGCAAAGCAAAAGTTCAGGCTCGTCGTAAAGAACAAGCTCAAAAAGCGCGCGAAGAAGGGAAGGCTAAAGCCAAACCGGCAGCGAAAAAGCCGCAGAGCCGCCGCCCACAACAAAGTAAAGAACAGAAAGCCAAACAGCCTGTAGAAACGCGCGCATTGAATGCAGACGAAATGACCGTCGGCAACCAAGTAAACGTGAACATGGGCAAAGGAAATATGGCTGCGACTATCGTTGAAATCAATAAGGAAGATGTGCGCGTCCAACTGTCTAACGGCCTACAAATGGTTGTGAAAGCGGAGCACTTGCGCGCATAAAGGAGAATCTCCTACGCATGAAATGCCGTTCAAAACTCTCGCTGATTGCTGCTGGCCTCTGGCTGGCAGCGTCTTCAGCCCATGCTCTTGAAGCAAAACTGAGTCTAAAAGACTTACCCGTACTCGCTCCCGAGACTCAACACGAAACTGCCAGTAAGCGCGTGACTTCTCGATTCACACGCTCTCACTACAAACATTTCACTCTCGACGATACCTTCTCTCAAGCCATTTTCGATCGCTACATCGAAATGCTCGACTACAACAAAAATATCTTTACTCAAGCGGATATTGACTCGTTCAAAGAGTGGGCGGTAGGGATTGACGATCAGCTCAAATCCGGCAACAACCAAATTGCGTTTGATGTCTATAACTTGTCGATGAAGCGTCGTTATGAACGTTTTCAAACTGCGCTGGCGCTGCTTGATGACGAAATGACGTTTGATGTCGATGAAAGCATTGAGCTTGACCGCAGCAAAGCCGCTTGGCCAAAAGATAAAGCCGAGTTGGATGAGTTGTGGCGTAAACGTGTTAAGTATGATGCATTGAATCTCAAACTCACAGGTAAAGAGTGGGAAGAGATCAAAGAGGTGCTTGAGAAACGTTACAACAATGCGCTTAAGCGTCTCAGCCAAACGCACAATGAAGATGCCTTCCAGTTGTACATGAATGCCTTTGCGCGTGAAGTTGACCCGCACACCAGTTACCTCTCTCCGCGCAGTGCTGATCAATTTCAAACTGAGATGAATTTATCGCTCGAAGGAATTGGTGCAGTGTTGCAGATGACTGATGACTATACTGTCATTCGTTCATTAGTGGCTGGTGGACCGGCATCGAATAGCAAGCAGTTGTCCGAAGGGGATCGCATTATCGGTGTCGGCCAAGATGGTGAAGCGATCGTTGATGTTATCGGTTGGCGCCTTGATGATGTGGTTCAATTGATCAAAGGGCCGAAAGGCACCAAGGTGAATTTGCAAATCTTGCCTGAGGGTAAAGAGGCGAAATCGCAAATCATTACTATCGTACGCGACAAAATTCGTTTAGAAGATCGTGCGGTCAAATCAGAAGTGATCGAGCGTGATGGTAAGAAGATTGGTGTGCTCGAAGTGCCGAGTTTTTATGTCGGCCTATCTAAAGATACCGACGAGCAAATCTCCCAACTGAAAGCGAAAGGTGTCGATGGCATCATTGTCGATCTCCGTAACAACGGCGGCGGTGCGTTAACCGAAGCCACTGCGCTATCTGGTCTCTTTATTACTAGCGGTCCGGTGGTGCAAGTTCGCGACAGTTACGGCCGTGTGAACGTGAATGCTGACACAGACGACAAAATCAGCTACGACGGCCCGATGACGGTATTGATTAACCGTTATAGTGCGTCCGCGTCAGAAATTTTTGCCGCTGCGATGCAAGATTACGGTCGAGCGATCATTCTCGGTGAGAACTCATTTGGTAAAGGCACTGTGCAGCAGCACCGCTCTCTCAACCATATCTACGATTTGTTTGATAAAGAGTTGGGCTACGTGCAGTACACGATTCAAAAATTCTATCGAATCGATGGTGGCAGTACACAAAACAAAGGTGTAGCACCTGACATTCCTTTCCCAACCGCTGTAGACGCGGATGAAACCGGGGAGAGTGTCGAAGATAACGCTCTACCTTGGGATAGTATTGATCGCGCCAATTACACCGTGTTAGCACGTAACGATACCTTGATTTCTGCATTAGACGACAAGCACAAGGCGCGTATTGCCAACGATTTAGAGTTCGGTTTCATTGCGCAAGATATTGAAAAGTATCGTGCTGAAAAAGATGACAACGCTTTGTCTCTCAATGAAAAAGTGCGTAAAGCGGAGAGTGAACAGGCAGATAAAGAACGCCTAGCTCGCATCAATTTACGTCAAAAAGCATTGGGTGAGGAGCCGTACACCGATCTTGACGACTTACCTAAAGACTACGAAGCGCCTGACGCTTATTTAGATGAGTCGGTGGCGATCATGGTGGACATGTTGAAGTTGCAGTAAGTCGGCATCTTTCCTGTTACCTGTCTTGGAATCGGCAAATAACACCAAGCGAGCCTATGTGCTCGCTTTTTTTGTGTAGACAATTAATGTGATTTGGATCTAATTTTTCGCGTATTCGTAAAACCCTGCCTAAGCTTTAAGAAAAGAGTGAGGGATGCGTGATGAAATGGATCGGACTAATTCTTTTAATGGGTAGCGCGTGGGTCAGTGCAGAAAGGCTCTCGCCCGAAGTACACGACAACAGTGATCTTACTCAATTTGATCACCCTTTCTTGTTGGGGGACTGGTATCTCGTTAATCCGAGTCCTGATGAATCAGCAGAAAACTTTCTCGCCATCAAGCTTTCGTTGAGCTCCAACTATCAGTTTCAAATCGACATTCAGAAGCGAGACTACTCGGTGGATCATTGGCAAGGTCTCTACACAGCCAACGATGATACCCTAATACTCGGACTCAACTCTTCTGAGCCACAAGCGTACCGCTATTCGGGTAATCACCATTTGCTTAATCTCAACGGTGTGACATTTACTAAGGCGCTCTCCAATTCACTGGCTGGCATTTGGTCGAGTCAGAGTTTAGGTGGACACGATGTCTCAGCCAGTGATGTCGATAAGATGGATTTAGTGCTGCAGCCCGACTTTGTGTTTATGTTCCGTGTCAGCAACGATGAAGGGGATGAAGCGGTGCATCGTGGCGTCTATTACACAGAAGGTGAACACCTTGTACTTCTCTACGAAAATGGCGAGCACGAAACACGTTACGTACTCGACAGTGATACCTTGACACTTGAAATGGAAGAAGGGGCACTTTATGCGGTGCTCGATCGCGTTCGCTAGTGATATCGGCGAATCAATGAGTGATATATAGACAAAACATGGTCTACATGAATAAAAAGCGAGGTTATTGTCGTCAATACCTCGTTTTTTTGATTGGCTAGAGGTAAGCTAATTACGTTTGCCCACGAGTGCTTGACGCCCGTGTTGGCTCATCTCACATTCAGTCAAAAGGATTCAGACATGGCTCAGACTCCACAAGCCAAATATCGCAAAGATTACCAATCGCCTTCTCATACGATTTCTACTATAGACCTTACCTTTGATTTGCATGATAACCAAACGGTGGTTACGGCTATCTCCCAAGTTCAGCAATGCAAAGAGAGCAGTACCTTACAGCTCGATGGTGAGAACTTAACTTTGGTTTCGCTGCAAGTGAATGGTGAGGTTTGGAGCGATTATCAGCAGACGGAGAGCACGCTGACCCTCAACCAGTTGCCGCGCGAGTTTACACTGACCATAGTGACGCACATTGATCCAGAAGCCAATACCGCGCTTGAAGGCTTGTATAAATCGGGCGGAGCGTTTTGCACCCAATGTGAAGCGGAAGGTTTTCGTCGAATCACCTATTACTTGGATAGACCTGATGTGTTGGCCAAGTACACCACCAAAGTGATTGCAGACAAGGCGCAATACCCGTATTTATTGAGTAACGGGAACCGAGTGGCCGCTGGCGATTTAGATCATGGCCGTCATTGGGTTCAGTGGCAAGACCCACACCCTAAGCCGGCGTACCTGTTTGCTTTGGTCGCTGGGGATTTTGATGTTCTGCGCGATACCTTCGTGACTCGCTCTGGCCGCCCTGTCGATTTAGAGATTTTTGTCGACAAAGGCAACTTGGACAGAGCGCCTCACGCGATGACCTCCCTAATCAACTCAATGAAGTGGGACGAAGAGCGTTTCGGCCTTGAGTATGACCTTGATATTTACATGATTGTCGCTGTCGACTTTTTCAATATGGGCGCGATGGAGAACAAAGGACTCAACATCTTTAATTCCAAGTATGTGTTGGCCAATGAGAACACCGCGACCGATAGCGATTATCTTGGTATTGAAGCGGTCATTGGCCATGAGTACTTCCACAACTGGACGGGTAACCGCGTGACCTGTCGTGACTGGTTCCAACTCAGTCTCAAAGAAGGGTTGACCGTGTTCCGCGATCAAGAGTTTTCTTCTGATCTTGGTTCGCGCGCTGTCAATCGTATCAACAACGTACGCATTATTCGTGGACCCCAGTTTGCCGAAGATGCGAGCCCGATGTCTCACCCAATTCGTCCTGACAAAGTGATCGAGATGAATAACTTCTACACCTTAACCGTGTACGAAAAAGGCAGCGAAGTTATTCGAATGATGCACACGTTATTGGGTGAAGAGGGCTTCCAAAAAGGGATGAAGCTCTACTTTGAACGCCACGACGGCACGGCGGCGACTTGCGAAGATTTTGTTTCCGCCATGGAAGATGCATCGGGTGTCGATCTCAAGCAATTCCGTCTCTGGTACAGCCAGTCAGGAACGCCGACGGTCAGTGTGACCAGTGATTACGACAGTGATGCCAAGACGTTTACCTTGCATGTCAAGCAATCGACTGAGCCGACGCAGGATCAGCAAGACAAACAAGCGTTGCACATTCCATTTGATGTCGAGTTATACGCCCCAACGGGAGAAGTTGTTGAGTTACGCTGTAACGGAAAGCCGATTCATCACGTTCTCGATGTCACTCAAAGTGAGCAGAGTTTTGTATTCGAAGATGTCGCTGAGCGTCCGATCCCATCGTTATTGAGAGAGTTCTCCGCTCCAGTGAAGTTGGAGTACGATTACAGTGACGAGGAATTAACCTTCCTTATGGTTCATGCTCGCAATGACTTTGCGCGTTGGGATGCAGGCCAAATGTTATTAGCAAAATACATTCGCAGTAATGTTGAACGTATTCAGCAAGGTAATGTCGATGTCGCGCTACCGGATGCGCTGATTGATGCGTTCCGCGGCGTGCTTTTGTCTGATGTTCTTGAACCTGCGTTTATTGCAGAGATGTTAGCGCTGCCAAGTCACAATGAAGTGTCAGGTTGGTACAAGCAGGTCGATGTGGATGCCATTGCTGCGGTACTTAAAGGCATTAAAGTTCAACTTGCACAGCAGTTAGAGGATGAGTTCAGTGCGCTGTACCATGCTCTAGTGCAAAGTGACTATCGAGTTGACCATCAAGCGATTGGCCAACGTGCACTTAGAAACACGGCGCTAGCGTATTTAGCGTATACAGAGCAGGGGAATCGTCTCGTTGAAGCGCAATATGATCAGGCCAACAACATGACGGACACCATGGCGGCCATGACCGCAGCAAACAGCGCGCAGTTGCCGTGTCGCGAGCGTTTGATGAGTGACTACAGCGAGCAATGGAAACATGATGGATTGGTGATGGACAAGTGGTTCATATTGCAAGGGACCAACCCAGCGGGCAACGCACTTGATGTGATCAAGTCGACCATGAATCACAGTGCGTTTAGCTTGAAAAACCCTAACCGTACGCGCAGTTTGATTGGTTCTTTCTTGAACATGAACCCTGTCGCTTTCCATGACAAATCTGGTAAAGGTTATGAGTTTGCGGGCGAAATCTTAAGAGAGCTCAACAGCTCGAACCCTCAGGTGGCGTCACGTTTGATTGATCCTCTGCTTAAGCTAGGTAAATACGATGAGCAGAGACAAGCCCTGATTCGCAAAGAGTTAGAAGCGCTGAAATCTATGGATAACTTGGCCAAAGACTTGTTCGAAAAAGTCAGCAAGGCGCTAGAAGTCTAAGTCATCCACTCGCCAACAGTAGCACGTAATTGTGCTACTGTTTATTTATACAGTAATGCATTAATAACTCATGAACCACTACTATTTCTCGCTCAATATCTCTTATCAATCGTTTCTCAACCACTACAATGGTGCGGCGAGCCAGATATTGGTAACCACGGACAATGGACTTCGTTTGCAACTGCCAGCGATGCGTTTTCGACCGTTTGTCAGTCAAATCGGCTTGAAAGGACGATTCAGATTAACAACTGACCAAAATAATAAGTTTATTAAGTTAGAAGTTCTGTGAGAGATTGATTTCATAGAAGTTTAAATAGAACCTTAATCACATTCTCAAACATTTCACCTCCTACCACTCCTAAAAGAATTAACCATTTATCAATAAAGCTTTTACAATAAAGCGGCATTACCCGTGTAAAGCACTATTCTTACAACTAAAGAACGATGCTTACGACATCCCCCCTACTTAAAAAAATTCTAATAGTGGAGTGTGAATATGACCGCGCGTGAAACCCTAATGCCGGTTCTGCTTGAAAAAGTCTACAAGCTGATTCAAGACAAACTCGAGCTTGCTCATCAACCTTTAGTCACTCAACTTGCTCAACACCTGTTCAGTAATATTGCTCAAGACGACCTGATTGAACGAAACGAATCGGATCTCTACGGTGCGGTCGTCAGTTTGTGGCATCACATCAATGAAAAGAAACCCGATGAGATATCGGTTCGCGTCTTTAACCCGACGGTAAGCCGTCAAGGTTGGCAATCGACGCACACTATCGTTGAAATTGTTGTCCCGGACAGTCCATTTCTTGTCGACTCAATCAAAATGGCGCTGAGCCGTTTAGACATGGCGTCACATCTGATGTTACATGGCCCAACGCAAATCGAACGCGGTGCCAACGGGGTGATTAAATCGATCAATGAGGGTGAGGGCGCGTTGCAATCGCTGTTTCATATCGAAGTGGATAGACTCAGTGACAAATCGGCGATGACGTCACTCAAAGATGAGCTGATCAAAATTCTCACCGATACCGGTATGGTGGTCAAAGATTGGCGTCAAATGGTTGAGAAACTTGAATTAGTGACCAACCAACTGGAAGCACAAAAAGAGCGTATTCCCGTCGAAGGGGATCGCTATGAAGATACACTGAACTTTTTGCGTTGGCTTGGCGATCACAACTTCACCTTCATGGGTTATAAAGAGTATGACCTCGTCTCCACAGACGGCGATACAGAACTGCGCCCGACCAAAGAACAAGGTCTGGGCTTGTTTGCTAATCCCGATCGTGTGCGCAGCGTGAAATTGTCTGACTTCCCTGATTCTGCGCGCCTAGAAGCGAAGAAACCTTTTCTATTGATTGTGACCAAAGGAAACGTCGCTTCTCGTATTCATCGTCCTGCGTATACCGATTACATCGGGATCAAAAAATTTGATGAGAATGGCAAAGTGATTGGTGAGCATCGTTTCACTGGGCTTTACACTTCTGCGGTGTACAACCAAAGTGTGGCGAGCATTCCACTGATTCGTGAAAAGGTCGAACGAATCCTCAAAGCCAGCGGGTATCGCGAAGGTTCCTACTCATACAAAGCGCTACACAATATCCTAGAAAACTATCCGCGTGATGAACTGCTCCAAGCCAAAGAAGAAGAGTTGCTTGAAGTCGGTATGGGCGTGGTGCAGATGCAAGACCGTGACTTGCTGCGTCTGTTTGTGCGCAAAGACCCGTTCGGTCGTTTCTTTAGCTGCATGGTCTATGTGACGAAAGATCGCTACAACACCGAGCTGCGCCGTCAAACTCAACGCATCTTGAAGCAGTATTTTGGTTGTGAGCAAGAAGTGGAGTTCACCACTTACTTCTCTGAAAGCCCACTGGCAAGAACCCACTACATCGTTCGTGTTGACAATAACAACATGGACATTGACGTAAAAACAATAGAGCAAAACTTAATGGAAGCATCGTCGACTTGGGATGATCGTCTCTCTGATGCGATCGTTGCGAACTTTGGAGAGAGTAAAGGGTTGCCGTTGTCGAAAGAGTACAACCGCGCTTTCCCACGATCCTATAAAGAAGATGTGATGCCAGGCTCGGCCGTCGCCGATATTGAGCGCCTCGAAGCGCTCAGTGACGACAACAAACTGGGCATGTTGTTCTATCGTCCGCAAGAGCTGGCCAAAGATTCGAAATCGGTGAGACTCAAACTTTACCACCGTGATGAGCCTATTCATCTTTCGGATGTGATGCCGATGTTGGAAAACTTGGGGCTGCGCGTCATCGGTGAATCTCCGTACGAAGTGCACAAAGCTAATGGACAAGTTTATTGGATCCTGGATTTCTCGATGCTGCATAAGAGCGAGAAAACCGTTGATCTTCGCGTCGCACGCGATCGTTTCCAACAAGCCTTTGCGTCAATCTGGGCGGGAGACCTAGAGAGCGATGGCTTTAACCGATTGGTTCTTGGCGCTTCGCTAACTGGTCGTGAAGTCTCGATTCTACGCGCTTATGCTCGATACATGCGCCAAGTCGGTTTCCCATTTAGTCAACAGTACATTGAAGAAACACTGAGTCATTACCCTGATCTTGCCAAAGGCCTAGTCACGCTGTTTGCTAAGCGCTTTGATCCTAAATTCAAAGGCAGCAAAAAAGGTCAAGCGGACTTAGTCGAGAAAATGACTGAGCAGCTTGATCACGTTGAAAGTTTGGACGACGACCGCATCATCCGTCGTTACATGGAAATGATCACCGCGACGGTTCGTACCAACTACTATCAAGTGGATGATCAAAACCAGCCTAAACCTTGGCTCTCGTTAAAACTTCAGCCACGCAAAATCCCAGATATTCCTCAGCCGGTTCCGGCTTTTGAAATTTTCGTTTATGCGCCGGACATTGAAGGTGTTCACTTGCGTGGCGGAAAAGTCGCGCGAGGTGGGTTACGTTGGTCTGATCGTCAAGAAGATTTCCGTACCGAGATTTTAGGTTTGGTAAAAGCGCAGCAAGTGAAAAACACCGTGATTGTGCCGGTGGGCGCGAAAGGGGGTTTCGTCTGTAAACGTCAACACACACTGAGCGGTCGTGACGAAATTTTTGCTGAAGGTCAGCGCTGTTACAAACGTTTTATTCGTGCACTGCTTGATGTGTCTGACAACATCATTGAAGGGGAAGTCATCGCGCCAAGTCATGTCGTGCGCCATGATGAGGATGACCCGTATCTTGTTGTTGCAGCGGATAAAGGCACCGCGACGTTCTCGGATTTGGCGAACTCAGTCTCCGCAGAATACAACTTCTGGCTAGGGGATGCGTTTGCCTCTGGGGGCTCAAACGGTTACGACCACAAAGCAATGGGCATTACGGCCAAGGGTGGTTGGGAATCGGTCAAACGACATTTCCGTGAAATGGGCATCAACTGTCAAACGACCGATTTTACCGCGATTGGTGTGGGTGATATGGCGGGGGATGTGTTTGGTAACGGCATGCTGCTATCGAAGCATATCCGCTTGCAGGCTGCCTTTAACCATTTGCATATTTTCATTGACCCTGATCCTGATTCTGCGAGCACTTGGGAAGAGCGCCAACGTTTGTTCAATCTACCGCGTTCAAGTTGGGAAGATTACAATCCGGAACTTATCTCCAAAGGCGGCGGTGTGTTCTCACGCAAGTCGAAGTCTATTCCTCTTTCCCCTGAGATCCAAAAAATGCTAGGGGTGAAGAAAGCGTCGGCGGCACCGAATGAACTGATCAAACTGATCCTGCAAATGAAAGTCGATTTGTTGTGGAACGGCGGTATCGGTACTTACGTGAAATCGTCTAAGGAAACGCATTCGGATGTTGGTGACCGTGCGAACGATGTATTGCGTATTGATGGACGCGATCTGCGCGCTAAAGTGGTCGGTGAAGGTGGCAACCTGGGCATGACTCAACTCGGTCGTGTGGAGTACGCGTTGAAAGGTGGCCGCGTCAATACTGACTTTGTCGATAACGTCGGCGGTGTTGATTGCTCGGACAATGAGGTCAACATTAAGATCTTCCTCAACGGATTGGTGGCGAATGGTGACTTAACGGTTAAACAGCGCAATCAAATCCTAGAGTCGATGGAAGATGAGGTCGGTGAGATTGTTCTTGAAGATGCGTATTGCCAATCTGAATCGATCTCTGTCACCGAACACCAAGGCACATCACTGGTTAAGGAACAAATTCGCTTTATCCATACTTTAGAAAAAGCAGGTCAACTGGATCGAGCGTTAGAGTATATTCCTGACGATGAAACCTTATTAGAGCGAGAAAAGCAGGGTAAAGCACTGACTCGTCCTGAGCTCTCTGTGCTGGTGGCGTATGGCAAGATGGTTCTGAAAGAAGAATTGGTGCATGACGACATTGCCAATGATCAGGTGCATGCGCAGCAACTGATCCAATACTTCCCAACAGAGTTACGCCGTAACTATGCTCAGCAGATGGACAACCATCCACTGAAAGCCGAAATCATTGCCACCATGCTCGCCAATCAAATGGTGAATGAGATGGGGTGCAACTTTGTGACTCGACTCCGTGAGGAGACGGGAGCACATGTCGTCGATATTACCAATGCGTATGTCGCCGCGCGTGAGATCTTCGGTTTGGGTGAGGTGTTCACGCAACTTCGTGCTCTTGATAACCATGCCTCGACCGACGCTCAGTATGACATGATGTTTTATGTCAGACGTACGCTGCGCCGTCTGTCACGTTGGTTGATCCGTAATCGTACTGGTCGCCAATGTGTCAAAGCCATGATTGATCTCTATAAAGCAGACGTAGAAACCATCAAACAGCAGCTTGATACCATGTTGGTGCCGGCGGAAGTGGAAGAGCACAATCATATGGCAAACCGTTGGATTGAGCAGGGCGTATCCGAAGCGTTGGCGAGTTATGTTGCGCGTTTGTCGAGTCTATACTCAGTACTGGATATATCCACAGTATCTCGTGAAAAAGGCAAATCGGTTGAGCAAAGTGCAAAACTCTACTACAACTTGGGTGATCGTTTGTCTCTCCACTGGTTCTTGAAACAAATCAATACTCAAGCCGTGGACAACCATTGGCAAGCCTTGGCTCGCGCAGCATTTAGAGAAGATCTTGATTGGCAGCAACGTCAGTTAACTGGGCAAGTGTTGAGTTGTAACTGCGAACCTAAAGATCTTGATGTAATGAAAGCACTCGATGACTGGATTGAGAAAAACGAAGTGTCGCTGCATCGATGGGAAAATATTCTCAACGAGTTTAAAGTGGGGGCAGTCCATGAATTCGCCAAGTTCTCAGTCGCATTGCGTGAATTGATGCTCCTCAACCTAAACTGCTCTGCCAATGAGTAACCGTTTGCGTTAATCGTTGAATTATTCGGTAAAACGTTGAATAATACTGCCCCGTTTATACGGGGCTTTTTTCTTTCGGAGGCACAATGCTTTACCGTCTTGCCAGAGCTGGCTTTTTCCAACTTGATGCCGAGAAGGCACACGATCTCGCCATTGAAAACTTCAAACGTTTTACCGGCACACCATTGGATCTTTTCTACAGACAGCAACTCCCGCATCGCCCAGTCGAGTGCATGGGTCTGACTTTCCGCAACCCAGTAGGCCTTGCAGCGGGTCTGGACAAAAATGGCGAATGTATTGAAGCCTTTGATGCCATGGGTTTTGGTTTTGTCGAAGTAGGGACGGTCACACCACGTCCGCAACCGGGTAACGACAAGCCGCGTTTGTTCCGCCTTGTTGAAGCACAAGGGATCATCAACCGCATGGGTTTCAACAATCTCGGCGTCGATAATCTTGTCGAGAATGTTAAAAAAGCCAAGTATGACTGCGTACTTGGTATCAATATCGGTAAGAACAAAGACACACCGATCGAAAAAGGTGCCGATGACTACCTAATCTGTATGGAGAAGGTTTACCAATATGCGGGTTATATTGCCGTCAACATCTCCTCACCAAACACTCCGGGACTACGTTCGTTGCAATATGGTGAAGCGCTCGATGAATTATTGAGTGAACTCAAAGCCAAACAAGCGGAGCTTGCTGAAAAATACAGTAAGTACGTGCCACTAGCACTTAAGATCGCACCGGATCTGAGCGATGATGAGATCAGCCAGATCTGTCAGTCGCTCCTTAAGAACAACATCGATGGTGTCATTGCGACTAATACGACTCTCGACCGATCGATTGTGGAAGGAATGAAACACGCCAACGAAGCAGGGGGCCTAAGTGGTCGTCCAGTGCAATCTCGCAGCACCGAAGTTGTGCGACGTTTACATGAAGAGTTGGGGGATGCGATCCCTGTGATTGGTGTGGGTGGTATAGACTCATATGTCGCTGCCAAAGAAAAACTGATGGCAGGGGCAAAGCTAGTACAAGTCTATTCTGGTTTTATCTACCACGGCCCTGGCTTAGTGAAAGACATTGTTAAAAATCTATAATCAGTCGTCCTATTTCTGGATAGAGTGACGCCGTCACCTGATAAATATATCACTATAAATAGAGTAATCTAAGAGGAAATGAGAATTCATTTCCTCTTTTTTTTTGCCAATGAGTGCATAAAATCAGCCTTAAGACTTGGAAAGGTAATTAAGCGTTTTACCTAAACCCATCAGGCGAAGAGACGGAACGATGCTTAAACCCAGTGACAAATGGACTTGGTACTATGATGATACCGAAGGGCACCTTATGCTCGATCTCGGTGACAACATGGTCTTCAAAACCAACCTTTCCCGCAAACTTATCGTAGACTGTGCCGTTGGCGTTAACGAATTTAGCGTTGATGATGCGTCTGCATTTCAAACGTACAAAGAGCAAATCTCTCTCCTTGGTCTTAGTGAACCGCGTCAAGCTGAGCTCGCACTCTACTGTGTAGCGGCTAAGCGTTTCCACAAGCCGGTTCAGCCGAAGAGTTGGTTTTTCGACAATATTTCTGACGGTGAGCAACCCCTTGAAGAGGGCGATTTTGTCTATCTGTCGAATCAGCTTAGCCAAGGTTATTTTATTGTTTTGGAAGTTGGGGATAGCGCCAGCCTGTGTGCCCAGGTTAGTCTCGAAGCATTTCACCTCAACCCTTCTAAATCACTCCAGTTTGGCCAAGCCATTAAGGTGATGCATGATCGCATGCGAGTGGCCAACCAACAGTTTCAAACGCAGCCTATGGCGCTGGTGGGGTAGCTGTTAGCGAATTAACGATAAGACTCTCCTTGTTGTATTCATTCCTTTGATTCATTTTTCATTTCCATCGGCCAAGCGCCGATTTTTTTTGTCTTAATTTTGAACGTTTATCTGTCTCACAAGTGTGAGTTAGTTGCCAGTTTTGCTCAACAAGTGACCAGCTAAACCACGCGCTCTGAACCCTTACAATCATCAAATTCAACGAAAAATTCCTCTATTGAGGCATTTCTGAAATAAAATTACACTGAAAATGTAATCTGGTATATACCAATTTGGGTGTAAATAAGTATTCACTTCGCTTTAAAGGTACGTAGCGTCGTTGCTTACAAAAAGTGAAGTTGGATTAGGTGCGACAAATCATGGGTATGCCGTTCGGAGCACCATAAACAGGATGAGTGGTGAATGAATCATCGATTAACGTAGTAATTAAGTGAGATAAAGTGCGCAGGGAGTAACGCAATGAACGAATGTCGGTTATAATGCCGGGTCATTTTTTAAAGAAATAAACATCACTATGCATCAATATCTTGCGGTTACATCCAATGGTATGGAGAACCTGTTAGTTGAAGAGCTGACGAACTTGGGAATAGAGAACGCGAAACCTGTTCAGGCAGGGGTTCGCTTTAAAGCCACGAATGAGCAAGTGTATCGTGTGTGTCTATGGAGCCGTTTGGCCTCACGTTTTGTTCGCGTGCTTTCAGAGTTCACCTGTAATGATGATATGGATCTTTACCTTGCTGCCTCTGCGGTCAACTGGGTCAACCATTTCCACAGCTCAAAGAAGTTTGTCGTGGATTTTAACGGCACAAACCGCGAGATTCGTAACAGCCAGTATGGTGCGATGAAGGTCAAAGATGCGGTTGTCGATTGCTTTGAAAAGAAAAACTTACCGAGACCGTCGATCAGTAAAGATCATAGTGATCTTCGTATCCATGTCCGCTTACACAAAGATAAAGCCTTGTTAGGTATTGATATGGTCGGTGGCGGCTTACACCAACGGGGTTACCGTAGCGAATCTGGTCGAGCGCCATTGCGTGAGACACTCGCGGCAGCCATTATCGGACGCAGTGGTTGGCAAGCAGGTAGTAACTTGCTTGATCCTATGTGTGGCTCTGGCACCTTGCTAATAGAAGCGGCGATGATGGCAGCCAACATGGCGCCAGGCGTCAAACGCGCAAAGTGGGGCTTTGAATCCTTAGAAGATTTCGAACCTGAGGTGTGGGCGGAAATTAAATCTGAAGCGGCGGTTCAAGCTCGTTGTGGTGTCAAAAAAGTTGACTCTAAGTTTTACGGATTTGATAACGATAGCCGCGTGATTCAGATTGCCAAAGATAATGCCCGTCGCGCGGGTGTTGATGGATTGATCCACTTTGAGGTGAGTGACGCAGCAAAAGTGACACGCCCAGCGGATTTCGATTCTGGAGTCGTGATCTGTAACCCACCTTACGGTGAACGTCTAGGTACGCATCCTGGCTTAATTGCGCTTTATACGGCGTTCGGCGCCCAGTTGAAGGCGGAATTTGGTGGCTGTCACGCGTCAATATTCTCAAGTTCTGATGAGTTGCTTAGCTGTTTACGCATGCGTGCAGAGAAACAGTTTAAGTTAAATAATGGTGCGTTACCCTGTCACCAAAAGAACTACTCGATTTCAGCTCGCTCAGCAGAGTCACGTAAAGATGCAGAGTCGGGTGAGACTCGTCAAAGCAGTATTGCACCTGACTTTTCAAATCGACTCAAAAAGAATCTCGCGAAAATTGGAAAGTGGGCGCGTAAAGAAAAGCTTGATTGCTATCGTGTCTACGATGCAGATCTGCCCGATTACAACGTGGCGATTGACGTGTACTGTGATCACCTCGTGATTCAAGAGTATGCTGCGCCTAAAAGCATTCCAGAGGAAACGGCGAAGCGACGTCTAACCGACATTATTCAAGCGACGATTGAAGTGACGGGGACCGATGCGAATAAAGTCGTGCTCAAGGTCCGTGAGAAGCAGAAAGGGCGCGCTCAATATCAGAAGTTGTCGCAAGAGTCGCGAAAAATGGAGGTCTCCGAGTACGGCGTGAAGCTGTTCGTGAACCTACATGATTATCTCGATACCGGCCTGTTTTTAGATCATAAAATCACACGTCGTAGACTGGGTGAGATGGCAAAGGGTAAGGACTTCCTGAACTTGTTTGCGTACACAGGTTCTGCGACCGTCCACGCCGCGTGTGGTGGTGCAAAGTCGACCACCACCGTCGACATGTCCAAAACCTATTTAGATTGGGCGAAAGAGAACATGGCGTTGAATGGTCAAGTGGGGCGTCAACACCGTTTTGAGCAAGCCGATTGTTTGCAATGGCTTGAGAAATCGACGGCTCAGTTTGATCTCATCTTCATTGATCCCCCGACGTTCTCGAACTCAAAGCGCATGGAGCAGTCGTTCGATGTGCAAAGAGATCACATTCAACTGATGAGCCAGCTGAAACGCCTATTGCGCACTGACGGTACGATTGTGTTCTCCAACAACAAGCGTCACTTTAAGATGGACAATGATGCGCTGTCCGAGCTTGGTTTGGAGGCAAAGAATATCTCACACCAAACGTTGCCGATGGACTTCGCTCGCAATAAACAGATTCATAACTGCTGGTTGATCACGCATCGCCAGTAAACTCGGTGTATGAACAAGGATAGATAGCATCGATGATTACCTTATACAGCACTGAAGGATGCCATCTCTGTGAGATGGCGTTTTCGCTCTGTCAAAGTGTCGGCATTGACCGTCTCGTTGAGCACGTCGATATCGCGTTCGACGATAAGCTCTTCTCTCGTTACGGTGTCACTATTCCTGTGCTTTGCGCAAACGAGAGTGAGCTTAATTGGCCCTTTGACAAACAACAACTGATTCAATGGTTAGAGAATAATGGCATTACTTACCATCAATAACGGATTACTCGCATACGGTGATCACCCTTTACTTGACCACGCAGACTTCGCATTACAAGACAATGAGCGTGTCTGTTTGGTTGGGCGAAATGGCGCTGGTAAATCGACGCTCATGAAAGTGCTTGCTGGCGAAGTGCTGCTTGACGACGGTAAACTGACCGTCACGCAAGATGTGGTGGTATCGCGTCTTGAGCAAGATCCGCCACGAAATCAAGAAGGCACCGTGTTTGATTATGTCGCGGGTGGACTGGCTGAAATTGGTGAGCAAATTAAGATCTACCAAGATCAACTCGATCTATTAGCGGTTGATCCATCTGAGCAAAACATCAACAAATTAGCCCGTATTCAGGAGCAACTTGAACACACTGGTGCGTGGCGTTTCGAAGACAGGATTAAAAACGTCCTAGCCGCGCTTAAACTTGATGGCCACACTAAATTGACCGACTTGTCAGGTGGATGGCAGCGTAAAGCCGCATTGGCACGCGCTCTAGTGCGTGATCCTGATGTATTGCTGCTTGATGAGCCGACTAACCATCTCGATGTGACCACGATTGAGTGGTTAGAAACCTTCCTTAAAGATTTTCGTGGTTCCATCATCTTTATCTCTCACGACCGCGCTTTTATCAAATCTATGGCGACACGCATCGTCGATCTCGATCGCGGTCAGCTTGCCTCGTTTCCCGGTGACTACGACAACTATCTCGTGGAAAAAGAAGAGATGTTGCGCGTTGAGGAGATGCAAAACGCAGAGTTTGATAAGAAACTTGCGCAAGAAGAGGTTTGGATTCGTCAGGGCATCAAAGCCCGTCGTACGCGTAACGAAGGACGTGTTCGTGCGCTGAAAAAGTTACGCGAGGAGCGTCTCGACAGGCGAGAAGTGCAGGGTAAAGCGAATATCCAGATTGATGACGCTGCGCGTTCAGGAAAAATTGTTTTCGAAGCGCAGAACATCAACTACTCGATTGAGGGTAACCCAATTGTCCGCGATTTCTCTTTCAATATCATGCGCGGCGATCGGATTGCATTGGTTGGACCGAATGGATGCGGTAAGAGTACGCTTCTCAAGCTGTTACTTGGCTCTTTACAGCCTGATAGCGGTAAACTCCACTGCGGAACTAAACTGGAAGTCGCTTACTTTGACCAGTATCGAGAAATACTAGATCCGGAAAAGACGGTGATCGACAACCTTGCTGATGGTAAACAAGAGGTGATGGTCGGCGGAAAGCCAAGGCACGCACTGAGCTACCTGCAAGATTTCTTGTTTGCACCAAAACGCGCGCGTACACCGGTAAAAGCGCTCTCTGGCGGTGAAAAAAACCGACTACTTCTGGCGCGTATCTTCCTCAGACCGAACAATTTATTGGTGCTGGATGAACCCACCAACGATTTGGATATCGAAACTCTGGAACTTTTAGAAGATTTGCTTGCCAACTATCAGGGTACGTTGCTTTTAGTGAGCCACGATCGTCAGTTTGTTGATAACACAGTGACGACCAGTTGGATCTTTGAAGGTAATGGTGTGATTGAAGAGTTTGTTGGTGGCTACCACGATGCTCAGCAACAAAGAGCACAAGCGCATCAAGCCCGCGTGGTGGAAAATTCAGCAAAAGCAGTTAAACAAGTTGAGGAAACTCCCAAATCTGCAGTCACTAAGGCAAAACCGAAGAAGTTATCTTATAAACTGCAGCGAGAATTAGAAGCCTTACCCGCTAAGTTGGAAGAGCTCGAGGCGCAAATTGAAGCGCTACAAGGGCAGGTGAATGACCCAGATTTCTTCGCCAAACCGACTGAGCAAACACAAACTATTTTAGATAAGCTCGCTCATACAGAGCAAGAGTTAGACGTTGCTTTCGAGCGTTGGGAAGAGCTCGAGGCAATGCAACAGGAAAGTTAAACAATACGATGAGTAGTAAGATCTTCAAAATATCCATGATTGCCGCCACAGTATCGGCGGCATTTAGTGCTAATGCGGCGTTGTATAGTGTTTATCATTATTCAGATGGCTCATACTCTAGCAGCTACGGTGTTGCTGTGCAGGAGTCCACTTCAACTGATGAGTCGTGCTGGGAGACTGCATGTAGTGAGTCTAGGTATAGTATAGCCTTCGAAGGTAAGAACTATAATGAGGGTTTCGAATACCGTCATGAGTCACCTTTTTTAACGCGTTTCGGTTTCGACTACATTGACTCAACTGATGATGTTTGGTCTAACTTCAGGAATTACTGCTATAACTACTTAGGGTATGCAGACACGCTTTGCGAAAATTGGGCGACTAACCAGTACACATACGGTTACTTGAATGAAGAAAGTGATAACTTTGATGGAACAGCGTCTTTTTTCGATGATGGGAGTCAGATTTTTGATGCTAAAGGAAATGTTATCACAAATAGTATTACCTCTGATGGACAACCAGTAGGTAACTACCAAACATCCAGTCGACGTAATACTGCTTTTCTAGGTGATAGCCTTGTCTTCACAAGTGGTGATAGATCTCGCGCTTGGTCTTTACTGGAAGATACAAATACTAGATATCTAGTGGGTAGCGTATCGAATATAGTGAGCGATAGCAGCACAGATTATACGTCTAACGCTGTAGTTTGGGAGATTGACTCCGGGACGAGTGATGTAACGCTTAAAACGATAAGTTGGGAGAGTGGCGCAGGTTCGGATGATCCTATTTACCCTCAAGGAGCCGCGAGAGATATCACTTTGATTGACGGTTCTATTTATGCTGTTGGTTATAATACAGATTCTGATGAATACCTAAGAGCCGCTATATTCTCTCGAAATAGTAGTTCGGGTGATTGGACGAGCCAATTCGTGTCCGGCTTCGACTCTGGCGATAGAAGTATTAGTAACTACCTAAATTCCGTTGTATCCGCTGTCAATGAAAATGGTAAGGCGATAGGAACCTATAAACTGCGTGACATTTTAGTAAATGGTTCATATTCAAATGGCCTGTTTTACGTCAGTGATGTCACTTCTCCCACTGCAACTTTGTTTAACGATGACGTGCTTTTCTACGGTGCCAACGGTAAAGCTGGTGGTATCAACAATGATGATTTAGTTGTTGGTGCTGTTGATTTTGAAACGCACCGCGAGTACAACGGTAAACCGCGAGCTCAGAGAGCATTCATTACTACGCTGGATAGCAGCAATAGTACACCTATTAAAACGAGTCATTATCTAGATGACCTCACCTATTCTGCTAGTTCACCAGATACAAATAATGAGTATCGTATTATTGATGCGACCGATATCAATGATGCAGGTGTCATTTCCGGCACTGCTTATTATTGTGCTGGTGGATTCTCTACGTATTCAATTGAATCATCTTGCGACAGCGGTAGTGAAGTCGTCGCAGTTAAACTTATACCAAACTCGTCTAGTCAAACGATTGAGTCACGTCCCGCCGCGACTACTGACACCGTTGACAGACAGGGCGGTTCACTAGGTTTCTTTGCTTTGATGCTACTTTCATTCCTAGGGTTCCGTAGAAAGTAGGTTAAATTTTAAACTAGAGCACAGCCTCACAATTTTGACGCTGTGCTTTTTTTATATCTTGTGAAAGTGCCGTTGATCGACGATTCTTAATTGTGGAGTCACAAAAGCTCCATGAAAAGTTAATAGTAGTACGTTAAGAAACACCGTATGTATGAGGACGACACTATGAAGAGACAAAAGCGTGACCGCTTAGAGCGAGCTCAATCTCAAGGGTACAAAGCGGGGCTGAATGGCCGCTCAATGGAAGCCTGCCCGTATCAGCAGATGGATGCTCGGTCGTATTGGCTCGGTGGTTGGCGTGATGCCAGGGACGACAAGCAGTCAGGTCTCTACAAATAACTCTTAACCCACATACTGCAAGGAACTAAGCCCCGAAAGGGGCTTTATCGTAGATATCTAGTGCACTATAACTAACCAGATTGAGCACAAAAAAGCGACTCGAGTGAGTCGCTAGAGAAAAGATTTAGAATTTTAGAAAGCAGACGTATCTTGGAAAAGACCAACTTTAAGATCTTTCGCTACGTAAATTTCTTTACCGTCGACAAGTACGCGACCATCCGCTAGACCCATAACAAGCTTACGGTTAACAACGCGCTTCATGTGAATTTCGTACGTCACTTTCTTCGCTGTTGGGAGAATTTGACCGGTGAATTTCACTTCACCCACGCCAAGTGCACGGCCTTTGCCTTTACCGCCAACCCAGCCGAGGAAGAAACCAACCAATTGCCACATCGCATCAAGACCAAGACAGCCTGGCATCACTGGGTCACCAGGGAAGTGGCAATCAAAGAACCAAAGGTCAGGAGTAATATCAAGCTCTGCCAGAATCAAACCTTTACCAAAATCACCTTCTGTTTCAGACATCTTAGTGACGCGATCCATCATTAGCATGTTGGGTGCAGGAAGCTGAGGGTAGCCTGGTCCGAACAGTTCACCTTGACTTGATGCCAGTAAATCTTCGCGGTTATAAGAATCTCGTTTGTTTTGCATTATCAATTACTCCAAATTTTGATAGCAGCATGTTAGTGAACACGTGTACGCTAAACAACTCCGATCAGTAAAAATGTGACGAAAAGAAAGCTTTAGCGAAGCCAACTCTTGATCTTGTCCATTAAGCTTAAGGGTTGGTCATGACGCTCAAAGCTCTCTATACGCTCAGCGATTTTGCTAATAACGCTCGATTCGTCGTCTCCTCGGAAGGGCTTACCCATGATCAACGGGATGGCCTCATCAACTGTAGACACCGACCAAATATGGAACTCGTTATTCTTGATACTTTCTATGACGTCTTTGTGAAGCGCTAAGTGTTTTAAGTTCGTCTTAGGTAAAATGACACCTTGATGCCCGGTGAATCCCTGGTGCTTACAGACGTGATAAAAACCTTCGATTTTCTCGTTTAATCCACCGACAGCCTGAACACGGCCAAACTGATCGACCGCACCCGTTACGGCAATTTGCTGATTAATAGGGTACTCGGAAAGGGCACTGACAAAAGAGCAGAGTTCAGCGAGAGTCGCACTGTCACCATCCACTTCGCTATACGACTGCTCAAAGACGACAGACGCGGAATATGGCAGTGGTTCATCGAGATTGAGTGCGCTGCTGACGAACGCTTGCATGATCATCATGCCTTTCGCGTGTAAGTTACCGCCTAGCTCGGCCTTTCGCTCTACATCAGAGATGTCGCCATCACCAAAATGAATCACGCAAGAGATACGTGCCGGCTCACCATATGAGAGCGGGTGTCCTGGGACATCAATCACAGTGAGTCCGTTCACTTGGCCAACACACTCACCTTGCGTTTCAATCACGACTTGTCCTTCGGTGATATCCGACAGGGCGCGCTCACAAAGATATGACTCACGCTGGTACTTAGCATCAATCGCACTTTCTATGTCGTTGGCAGTGATGACATCGCTCTTAGAAAATAGCAGTGCCTCTTTAATAATCGATTGATACCAACTCACATCAAGTGGCATAAAGCTTTGGTCTTCGGTGTGCCTTGCACCGGCAACCATGACGCGTTTAACCGCATCAACCTCCAAGCTTGGAAGTTGGTACTGTGTTGATAACCAAGAGAGATAACCCAAGTAACGTTCAATGGACGCTTGGTTGAGAGCAACATCTAGCTCCACCTCGCTGTACATCGACAGGCGGCTAAACAGCTCAGGTTCTAGGTATTCGAGCTCAGCGAGTTGGTGTTGATCGCCCAATACGATGAGTTTCGCTTGGGTTATTGCCGTAGGGGCTTGATTCGCGGGGCGCGCGGCGTTGCTATTGATAAGCGGGTAGGATTCTCCCATTATCGCTGACTTGATTGCTGGCCAATGAACAGAGTGAGCTAGTAGCAAGTTGGCAGAGATAATGACGATTCCGTCGTCAGTGGCTTGTTGAAGTTGACCTTTTATCTGTGTGACAACGTCACCAGATTCATTGCAACTGTAGTGACCCAAAAGTGAGGATGCGTCAATGGACTCAGAGCATAGAACCTGTTTGGACTCATCAATCTTGTGAAGGGATTGCTTCAGCAGGCTTCGGTAGTGTGCATTATCCGGTGCATTAAGCACTAGGCAACGATAGTGTTCCAGTTTGCAAAACGTGTTCAATGTCTGCTTAAGGCGCGTTTGAATATCGAGAAAACTCACTTGCGGTAGAGTCGAGAATTGAGCCAACACTGCGTCAAAATGATCATAGTGTGGGGTCACGGTGCGCCAGCTTTCTTGCTTCATTGAAATCCAATTGTTTTATTAAAAAATGGAGTGGAATTATATAGAAAACTGCCTGGCTTATATAGGGGGAACATGTATAAGTTACACATCGGGGCATAACGGGCAATAACGTATTGTGTCATTGATCTTGCTCTTAATTTGCTCACAAATCACTTTCAACTCAGCGCGTTATGAGTTACGCTGTCACTCAAACGGTTAGGGGAAGAACGACTAGGGAACGGCTGACATGAAATATCAACAATTGGAAAACTTAGAATGCGGATGGAAGTGGACTTATCTCATCAACAAGTGGAAGGCCGGTGAGTCGATTACACGCTATGTAGATCGAAGTGAAGCCGAGACCGCTGCTAAGTATCTTCAGCAAATCCAGCACGAGCCAGTAAAAGTTCTCGAATGGATAGACAAGCACATGTCGCCTGAGTTGGACATCAAGTTAAAGCAAGCAATCCGAGCCAAAAGAAAGCGTCACTTCAATGCAGAACAAATCCACACCAAGAAGAAGTCCATCGATCTTGATTATCGTGTATGGGAGAAGCTGTCTTATCGCGCCAATGAGCTGGGGTGTACCTTATCAGACGCTATCGAATACTTACTCACCGAGGCATCGCGCAGCGAAAAAGCGAGTAAGACGGTCAGTAGCTTGAAAGAAGATTTAAGTAAGCTGTTAGATTAAGGGGGTTGTATGTTGTATGTGATTGTCATTGCTGCGGTCGTTATTTTTTGGTTAGTCGCCGTCGATAGACCGATTTTGAAAGCGAAGTTCGTAAACGGTAAATTAGAAAGCGAGAAAGGCCATTTCCCACCAAGCTTTCGCCACAATGTCTTAGAGATTGCGGAAAGAACGCCTTTTGATGGGGAGTTGAAAGTGTATCAACAACGAACCGGGACTAAACTTGTGTTCTCTAAGCAAGTCCCTAAAAAGGTCCAGCAACGCATTAGAAATGTATTTCCACACCAAGGGTTTAAATCGAAATCCGGAAAGAAAGCCCATTAACGTATGGCTTTCGCATGATAATTAAAGTGCCTCGTCGTAAAACGGTCATCTAGTCTCACCACGCCACCTTGCAATAAGTAAGGTGGTAGAGGAGGTGACCACATGAAATCTTTACTAATCTTTCTCTTTTGTTCCTTTCATGCATTCTCAGCTTTTGCTGACGACGCAGAGCGTTACCCTGTAGCAAAAAAGATCAAGAAACACGTTCTTAAGCAGTTAAATAAATCTGGTGTTCAAGGTTTTTGTGACGTGTACGTACACACTAAAATTGACGATAAGTATCTGAAAGTTATCAGAGTTAACTCATCTGGTGATCATCAGGTTTGCGATCAGTCAAAGAAAGTAATCCCCAAAGGGAAGCGTTACAAATCCTCAATACCACACGCCATTATTCATATCAGCAGATATTAGGCACTATAACTAATTTGTTTAGGGTAAAATCGAAACTTTGTTTTAAAACTGTGAGGACGGTCAAGGAATGGGACAAGGGGAAAGAGATCCCAAAAGAATGTAAAAGGCTGATGCGTTGGTACAGCGGGCGGGAAATGTCACATCATAAAGATTGGGATAACTTCAAAATGTGTAACGAGTTTATGGTCCTGCCAACTGGTAGGAGCGTAACGCCACAACAAGTGTTGGCAGGTATCGCGCTACTAGAAATACAATCTGAGTTGGAGCTAAGAACTACTAGTAAGCTACTGAGATACGCAAGAGCAATTGCAAAACTAAGGGCCTAATACGTAATTGATAAGCCTACCAATACGCAAGCAGAAGGCCACAATGATAATTTCATTGATCATCCGTATTGTACCTACTTGTAACTATATGTTTTTATGATATTTTACCCTATGTACTGACATAGTGCAGTCACGTTTACATTTTGAACTGTATGAGTTTATAAGAGGAGCTATTGGTGGGTACTCGCTGTGTATGGGTAGAAGCCCCTTTCAAGGAATTAGGAACCTGGGAAACCGAAAAGGTACAGGTAGGATCAACTGTAAACCGAGTAGAAAAAGGCATTTTTAATAAAAAGCTAGTCGATCAAGTAACTCCAGTTTATGAAGAAAAGAAGGTGTGGAAACCAAGAGCAATTTCAGACAGTCTGATTGATGGACAAAAGCTTAGCGAGCTAATAAACGATGCAATTCAATCATTGGAAAATGAAGGTTATGAAGTAGTTTCTATCACACCCGTAACATCAGGTAAATATGACTATGACTATGAAGCTCCCATCGTAAACGCCAGGGATCGAGCCAGCTACGGTTGGGGTTACGGTTATAGTTTTACAGAAGGGGTGACAATTTTCGCAAAGACTACAAATTCTCAAGATTAGTGTACGTCAAACGTTCATCAATATTACATTTGGTTAGGAACATCCTCAAAACAGAGGATAAAGAATGAAGGTGAAAAATGAAAACATTGTTCATATTGGCCGTAATTCTTATCGTTGTCATTGGTGCTTTTATTAGTATTTTTGATAGAAAGAGGATAGGCAAGTATTTCTCAAACAGAGGTGAGGTAGTTCTTGATATTACTTGGAAGCTTTTTGGTAAAGGTTGGGCTTCTGAAGCGGGAAAAGAAGGTGGCGGGAACAGAATATATAAGGTTACCTTCACTGATATCTATGGCAACAAGAAGCAAGCATGGTGTAAAACAGCTATGCTTTCTGGTGTTTATATGACTGACGAGAAAATAATAGAACCAGCAAAAGTGGAAGGACGAATTATGTCTGACGCAGAGAAGGTTGCATTACTTGAAGATGAAATTCGGAAGTTAAAAATGGAACAAAACGGTTAATATTCACCAAGTAGACTATCACCAAAGAAGGCGCTATCATTTTCTTGCACGTAGTGGCCGACGAAAAGCGGCCGCTACGTACGTTTTTTTAGACCGCTGAATCAGATAATTTACATTTTATTGTGGGTGAGCATGTGAATAAGAACGTGTTAGCAATATTACCTATATTATGTTTGTCTATGAATTCGAGTGCTTCCAACCAAGAAGAACTGCAAGAAAGATTGGAGCAAATCTTAAGAGATTCACAAGTTGATATTGGGAATAGTGAAGCTTCTAGATACTTGGCTATAAATTCGAACCTCATTAATAAAAAACTTGGCTCATTGAAAGAGTATGTGGGGCAAGATTGCACTGCAATTGTTTCGTTATCGGACGACGGAAGGGTACAAAACATTGACTTAAGCAACCAGCAAGAACTTTGTAGAAAGGTTTTTAATACGGTTTGGAGCATTTCTCGATTCCCAATGCCAACAGACAAACATGAACGAGATAAACTAACAACAATGAGGTTGCGAGTGACGCCTTTATGAACTCTTTAACAAGGAATATCTAGCAGTCAGATCGCATTGTTCAAGCCTGAAATAACCAAGGTATGTGGAATTTACCCCCGTAATACAGGTCGGGGGTTTTGCTCCGCTTCGTTGGCCCATCGACCCTTTCTAATCCTACCCGTTGAACGTCCTTCAAGTTGCTGTTGCTTAACCCGCCACTGATGTGGCCAGTCTCTGCGAGGCGTATCTTTGCAGGAAGGGGGCGGGCGGGCCTGTCGAGTGAATGCAGTGACTAACCGCGCCAGTTGAGTTTATCGATCTCTGAACTTAGGGTGGATGGCTTGGTGCTTCGTTCGCGCTCCGCACTCTCTTTTCCCTGCGGGGCGGTATGTTAAAAAAATGACATACCAGACTCACTCAGATAGCGCCGCACTCAGCGCTCCTCCTCCTCAGTCTTCGTCTTCGTCGCTTTTTCGCTTGGCGCTATCTTAGAATAGGTTGATTTGGGGTTGGCTTGGCGGGAGCTGGGGCGTGATGGACTCCCGCGAGGTAGGTTTGCAGGCAATGGTTAAGTTCACCGCTTGCTTGGTGAGCTTGAGCAAGCAGTCATCATAGTGCACGTATTGAATCCCGTTGGCCTTGAGAAAGAGGTCATGTAATGACCCAGAGAAGAATTGGACATGATATTGTGTCATTCTAATCAGGAGTCATTATGAGTAACGAACCAGAAGTAAAACGTTGGACCGCTAAACGCAAAGCGGAACTTGTTAAGGACATCATCAAAGGTAAAACAACCGCCAAGGAAGCCGCTAGAACCTACGATCTGACGCCTTCTGAGATTGAGCGCTGGGTTGATGATGCCTTGGGTGGTATGGAGAACGCTTTAAAGGCTAATCCTAAGGATGTGACTGAGCAATACGAAAAGAAAATTGATGATTTGCATGCAGCCTATGGTGAAGCAATGCTTCAAATCAAATTTCTAAAAAAGCTCAATCGCCATCTCGACCAGAACGACGAGTAATCATTGCTATCAGGGATGAGATGGCGCAAGACGGCGACAACGTTTCTGTCTCTCAATTGTGCCGCTGGACAGGGCTTCCTCGGAGTACTTTTTACTATCGAGCCAAGAAGCGTAAGCCAAAGATCAACGAGTGGCTGGCAACGAAGATAAAGAGGCTTATTGATGCCTTACCTTATGCAGGGTATCGCACCGTGGCATTTTTGTTGGGTGAAAACAAAAACACCATCCAACGCATAATGAAGCTGAAAGGTTGGCAATGCCGAAAACGCCAAATTGGCTTTAGGCCTCGTGTAGAAGCCAATGCTTCCGTCGCCCAAGCACCTGATCAGCGCTGGTCTACGGACATCGCAAGAGTCTGGTGTGGTCAACAAGATCGCTGGGCAGCACTGACGCTGGTCATGGACTGTCATACTCGAGAAGTTTTAGGCTGGAGTCTTAGCAAGAGAGGCAATGCCAAATCCGCTGTCGCAGCCCTAGAGGATGCCTTATTGACTCGTTATGGTGTCATTGGTCGAGCAACGCCAGGACTGCAACTGCGAAGCGACAATGGTTTGGTTTTTACCTCTCGCCTCTACACTACGTTAGCGATGCAGTACGGTCTGACTCAGGAGTTCATTCAACCACACACGCCACAGCAAAATGGCATGGTTGAACGCCTGATAAGAACCATTAAAGAGCAGTGTATTTGGATGCACAACTTTGGTTCTTTAAGTGAAGCTCGCTTTGCCATCGGCAAGTGGCTTGAGTTCTACAACAACGAGCGTCCACATCAGGCGCTTAAGATGAAAACACCTGCTGAGGTGTATGCTTTAGCAGCTTAAGTTGTCTAATTTTGGCTGGGTCATTACAGTCACTCAAGTAATACATACACACCGTCGGGCGTGGCCGCTTCCAGTGTGACCAAGAACTCGATGCCGTTGTTGGTTCGGCGTAATGAGTGCCCCATGTAGTAGAGCGATTGGACATCGTACAGGCCAAGCATGTCTCTCAGCCTGTCGACACGAGTAGCTGCACCAGTGGCACCAGAGTTAACCGCACTCCTATCCCCACCATGAGATACAGTAGGATCATTTTGATGATCCTTTTGGCCAGTTTGCCCAGTGTTCGGGGAACCGGCACTCTCACTTGATAGCGTTTGCGGCGGCGCATCCGTCTCAGAAGCACCAAAAACCAAATCGGATAGACCATAGATAAAATACCCCATAAACGACACGCCCAGTATCAAGATACCCAAGTAGAGCGGGTTCTTGAGCAAGACATTCATTTGGCCAGAGCTTTGGGCCTTGCCTGTCGACGTCGACTTATAGAGCAAGAACGCGTCGAGCGGTATCTTGACCGTCACTAAGTTCGGGTCGCGCTTGGCGGGTAGCGCTGGCGTGGTGATGTCTTTCTTGTGGCGATAGATGTAGGGCTTGCGCTTTCCAAACAGGAAACCGTCACGCCCTTTGTGAAAGAAGCATTCCTCGGCACAGGCTTTGATGCCTGAGTCGATTTGCTTCCAGTCAGGAGACAGCAGTTCGATGTCCCAATTGTAGTGACGATGACGCATGAACCCCTCATTGAAGCTGAACGGGTAGATGATGCGGCCATCCTCATCGTATTCGAGTTTCCCGCAGTCGTCGGTGTCGGCGGGGTCGAGTTTGGTCAGGTCAACGGGGATGTGGCGAGAGTTGAACAAGTTCTCATATCCATCGGGCAACCAGTCTAGGAAATCCGACAGGGGACGATGACGGACTTTGCGCAAATCAAAGCCGACGTTCTTGGAGAAAATATCCTGGCACTCATCGATAACAATGAGCGCCCCAATCGGACACCAACAAAAGAAGTATTGCCAAAGTTCTAAGCCTTGTTCGTTGCGACTCGATACGCGGATAAGTTTGGCGGTCGATGGGAACTGGATGTCGAGACGCTTTTCAATCTGCTTTAAAGGCTGCATCCCTGAAATGTTCGTGACAACAATGCGACCCGCTTTGAGGGCTTCGAGCACCACATAGTAAGCGACATAAGACGATTTATACGCGCCATTAGCGCCCGTTCGAATACGAATGGCCATGCGTTACACCCTT
>NZ_JCBDGK010000023.1:0-75850 GCF_059834005.1 Vibrio sp. R12-SW3-ISO1 | reverse complement strand
ACGTTCCCCGAAGGTTCAGTTAAGTCGTTTCCGCTCGACTTGCATGTGTTAGGCCTGCCGCCAGCGTTCAATCTGAGCCATGATCAAACTCTTCAATTTAAAGTTTTGTTCGGCTCAATGAATACTGATACAGTTCCCTAGTCGACTAATAAACTAGTTCAAAAGTAATGTTTGAATTGACTGTGCTGAGTCCGAAGACTCAATGGTCACTTCGTATCATTGAAACCTAAATTGTTTCCGAAGAAACTATTTGGATTATCATCAACGAGTGCCCACACAGATTGATAGGTTTATATTGTTAAAGAGCTAGTTTTGACGTGCCTTACTCACAAACGGACGGTCATTTTAGCGATTTAAGTTTTAGTGTCAACCACTTTTTTCAAACTTTTCTCAAGCAATTTTTGCTGGGCTATTTAGACCTTGCTGTTACGGTGAGTATCAACTTATTGGAGTCGTCTTGCCGTGTCAGCGAGGGGGCATTATAGAGATCGGCGTCACATTGGCAACCCCTTTTCAGCGATTTTTTTGATTTTTTTACTGTTTGCGTATTTTCTATGCGCAACGGGCTATTTTTGCCACTATTCTTGGCAACATATCGTGCTATCGCATATAGGAGAAGAGATGAGTTCCCTACGCAGTTATAAAGGTATCCAACCTCAAGTTGGCGATCGTGTCTATATAGATAGCAGTGCTGTCTTAGTTGGCGACATCACACTGGGCGATGATGCCAGTGTTTGGCCTTTGGTGGCCGCTCGTGGAGACGTCAACCATATCCGAATTGGTGCGCGTAGCAACATTCAAGATGGTTCGGTGCTTCATGTCACCCATAAGAATGCAGAAAACCCTCAAGGCTACCCACTGATTATCGGTGATGATGTGACCGTGGGTCATAAGGTAATGCTGCACGGCTGTACCATTGGTCATCGCGTGCTCGTTGGCATGGGCGCGATCGTGCTCGATGGTGTGGTCATTCAAGATGAGGTGATGGTGGGAGCAGGCAGTTTAGTTCCACCGGGAAAAACATTGGAAAGTGGCTATCTGTATGTCGGCAGTCCGGTTAAGCAGGCTCGCCCTTTGACAGACAAAGAGCGTGCTTTCTTACAAAAGTCTGCCGATAACTACGTGCAGAATAAAGACGACTACTTAAATGAGGTTGAGATCATTGCTGGTTGAGTTCAATTTCACCGCGGCTGTTAAACATCTCGTCTTCTATTAAAGACTCCGCTTGCTCTTCGAGGTCAAAGCGCCATTGTTCAAACAGTTCGATGGCGTGTTGGCCCGAAGTAATGCTTTGCTGCGCATACGACTCCAGTACCGCTTGGCTCACCACACACTCAATCAAGGCACCCGCTTGCTGAGCAGGGAAGCAAACCGCAGCGCGCTCTTCATCCCAATGCTGTCGATCGGGAAACAAAATCGATTGATTCATCTTTTACCCTTGTAAATTTCTACGCAGCTCGCGCAGCACCTGCTTAGTGCCTGGGCGTAAACCTCGCCACAGCATAAAGCTTTCTGCCGCTTGGCCAACCAACATCCCTAAGCCATCATAGCTGACGGGCGCACCCGATTGTTCCGCCCAGGCATTAAAAGGCGTTTTGCCTGCGCGGTAGACCATGTCATACACCACTTGGCAACCTTGAAAAATGGTCGGTGATACCGCTGGCAACTCACCACTCAATCCCGACGACGTTGAGTTAATGATGACATCAAAGCCAGTCTCGACCTCTTCCAGTGAGGCGGCTTGCACCACACCAAACTCAGCGAAAAGCTCTGCCAACTGTGATGCTTTGGCTTTGGTGCGATTGGCGATCACTATTGAATGCGGGTGCTGGTCGAGCAGCGGTTTGATCACGCCGCGCGCCGCGCCGCCAGCGCCAAGCAATAGTATTCTCGCCCCTTTCAGTACCACTTGCTTGGCAAGCAAATCTTGCACTAATCCTTCACCATCGGTGTTGTCACCAATGATGTCTCCATCATCTAACTTTTTTAAGGTATTAACGGCACCGGCCAATTGCGCTCGCTCAGTCAGGCGGGTCGCAAACTGAAACGCCTCTTCTTTAAACGGTGCGGTGATGTTGCACCCCTTACCACCTGCAGCAAAGAACTCCGCTACCGCCGTTTTGAATGTGCCGATCTCAGGCTGCTGCGTTTGATAGGTTAACGCTTGGTTGGTCTGGCGAGCAAATAAGGTATGGATAAAAGGCGATTTACTTTGGCTAATGGGATTGCCAAACACCACATAGCGGTCAAGAGGTTGTGTCATGTCCTTACCTACACAAAAATAAACGGGTCAACGGTCATTGACCCTATCACTATCCCGGCCAGGATCAAGCGCTATGCCGAGATAAACACGTTACCAATCACGCGGTTTGAGGAAATCGCGATACAAAACCGCTTCAGGGCTGTCTGGCTCAATCTGATAATTGTACTCCCAGCGAGCCAGTGGCGGCATCGACATCAAAATCGACTCGGTTCGGCCACCACTTTGCAAACCAAACAAGGTTCCTCGGTCATAGACGAGATTAAACTCCACATAGCGACCACGGCGATAAAGCTGAAATTGACGCTCTCGGTCAGTGTAGGGCGTCTCTTTGCGGCGCTCAACGATCGGCAGATACGCCTGGGTATACCCTTCACCGACCGCTTTGATGTAATCAAAACACTTATCAAATGGCCACTCGTTGAGATCATCAAAAAATAGCCCACCAACGCCGCGCGTTTCATCACGGTGCGGCAGATAGAAATAATCATCACACCATTTTTTGTGCTTGGCATACACATCATGACCAAAAGGTTCACACACCTCTTTCGCACTGCTATGCCAGAAGTGAGCATCTTCTTCAAATGGGTAGAAGGGGGTCAAATCGAACCCGCCGCCAAACCACCAAATCGGCGCCTCGCCCTCTTTTTCGGCAATAAAAAAGCGCACGTTGGCATGGGAGGTGGGCACATAAGGGTTATTCGGATGCATCACCAACGACACGCCCATGGCTTCAAAGCGTCGCCCGGCGAGCTCTGGGCGATGGGCAGTGGCCGAGGCGGGCATCGCTTTGCCAGAGACATGAGAGAAGTTGACGCCGCCTTGCTCAAACACCGCGCCCGCTTTCATCACTCGGGTGCGACCACCGCCACCGAGCCGCTCTCCGGGTTCACGCTGCCAAGCATCCTCAACAAACAGCGCTTGGCCGTCGGCCTGCTCAAGCTGCTGACAAATGGTATCTTGCAGTGCCAACAAAAACTGCTTCACCGCCTGCTTATCGATTTCTGACATTTTACTTCCTTGCAGGGTAGGCCCTGTTTCACCACGCAGTCACTGGCTGCGTCTTCTTGGGATGAGACTCAGTGTACAAAGAATCTGCGTCGAAGACTAATCACTGCGCGGTTCAAAGTGCGCGCAAACGTTTGCTTGCTAGGGAAAACGCCGTATAATGCGCACAAATTGGCGATGTGGTTGTACTGGGTTTACGACACATCCTGTTTTTCATTCCACACAAAAGGTTGAAGGAGTTTGAGATGAAAGTCGGTATCATCATGGGTTCAAAATCAGATTGGCCAACAATGAAGCTCGCCGCGGAAATGCTGGATAGATTTGGTGTTGAATACGAAACTAAAGTCGTCTCTGCGCACCGCACTCCTCAATTATTGGCAGACTACGCCAACAGCGCGAAAGAGCGCGGTCTGAAAGTGATCATTGCTGGCGCTGGCGGCGCTGCGCACCTGCCGGGCATGGCTGCGGCGTTCACAAGCTTACCTGTCTTGGGTGTTCCTGTTCAATCACGTGCCCTAAAAGGGATGGATTCGCTGCTTTCTATCGTGCAAATGCCAAAAGGCATCGCGGTCGGTACACTAGCGATCGGCGAAGCAGGCGCAGCGAATGCGGGTATTTTAGCCGCGCAAATCATCGGTACCCACGATGAGTCCGTGATGGAGAAGGTCGAAGCGTTTCGCCAAGAGCAAACTGAGACCGTCCTTGCCAACCCAAACCCAGCCGAGGACTAAATCATGCATGTGTTGGTGTTAGGTGCAGGCCAATTAGCACGAATGATGTCTCTTGCGGGCGCACCACTGAACATTGAGATCTCGGCGTACGATGTCGGCAGTGAAAACATTGTCCACCCTCTCACCCAACATGTGGTGGGCCACGGTCTTCGCAATGCCATTGAGCGTGCCGATGTGATCACAGCTGAGTTTGAACATATCCCACACGATATTTTGACCCTCTGCGAGCAAAGCGGGAAGTTTTACCCGTCAGCAGAAGCAATCAAAACCGGTGGCGATCGCCGTATTGAGAAGGCGCTATTGGACAAAGCGGGCGTTCGCAACGCCAACTACCATGTCATTGAGAGCAGGGAAGATTTTGATCGCGCGATCGAAAAAGTCGGCATTCCTATGGTGCTGAAAAGTGCCCTAGGTGGCTACGATGGTAAAGGCCAATGGCGATTGAAAGACGCCGCTCAAGCGGACAGCATTTGGCAAGAGATGGCACAATGCATCCAAGCCAGTGAGACACAAGCGATTGTGGCGGAAGAGTTTGTCCCGTTTGGCCGAGAAGTTTCCTTGGTGGGCGCACGAGGCAAAGACGGCTCAGTCGCTGTTTATCCTCTGGCTGAGAACGTCCACACCCAAGGGGTGCTAAGCCTATCGACCGCCATTTCTGATCCGAAGCTGCAAGACCAAGCGCAGGCGATGTTTAGCGCTGTAGCTGAGAGTCTCGACTACGTGGGCGTGCTTGCCCTTGAGTTTTTCGATGTCGATGGCACCCTGCTCGTAAATGAGATTGCACCGCGCGTGCACAACTCCGGTCACTGGACGCAGCAAGGCGCAGAGACCTGTCAGTTTGAAAACCACCTAAGAGCTGTGTGTGGCTTACCGCTTGGCAGCACCAAACTGGTTCGTGAAACGGCGATGATCAACATCCTTGGCGAAGACACACTGCCACAAGCGTTGCTGGCCATTGAAGGGTGCCATATCCATTGGTACGGCAAAGAGAAACGTGCAGGACGCAAGATGGGTCACATCAATGTCTGCGGCGACTACAGTGGTGAGCTACAACGCAAGCTGTGTGAACTGGCCACCTTGCTCGACAACGATGCTTTCCCTGCGGTGCATGAGTTTGCACAAAACTTCGAATCGTAATCGGATCAAATGAGTGTTGGCTCTACGAACACTGGATTGAAAAAGGCGCTCATGGCGCCTTTTTTGTCTTTAATGACCTTGTATCTGCTGAAACGCTCGCCGCTCCGATATCGCCTTTCCACGGTATAGTCTTTAATCGAGATATAGTCTTAAATAGGCAATCGTCGAAGATTAAGACTGAATGGCCTGACAACGGCGAGCCGCACACTGCAACTGTTGGCCTTTCGCGCTGTGTTTTTCCACCAGCAGTGGAAACCCACACACTTGGCACTCCCCACTGACGGGCGGCTGATTGACGGCAAACTTGCATTTCGGGTAGCGGTCACATGCATAAAACAGCTTACCAAAGCGAGATTTACGCTCGGTCAGCTGACCTTGATGGCATTCAGGGCAGGCGATGGCGACGTTGTCCTCACTCGGCTCTGCGGGGGCATCGATCGACTCAATGTGGTGACACTCAGGGTAATGACTGCAACCGACAAACATCCCATAGCGACCTTGGCGCAGCACCAACTCATGACCACACTCAGGACATGGCACACCTAACTCTTTAACGATGTGGCCATCATTTTGATGCAAAGGTTTGATGTAATCGCATTGCGGGTACAAGGTGCACCCCAAGAAAGGACCATGTTTGCCATGGCGCAGCGACAGCTCCCCCGCCAAGCCTTGAGCTTGGCATTTCGGGCACGCCTGATGTTCTAAGGCGTGCTCGTGGGCAGAAAACAACTGATGGTCGATTTTTTTACTCATATCACTTAGGGTCGCAAAGCGACGGTATCAGTGCAAGATACCCTGCTCTTTGGTGTAAAGAAGCTCTTCCATAAGCGTGTATTCATTTTCATTGCCCGGCACATTAAACAGCACCATTAAGACAATCCACTTGAGGTCATCAAGCTCAAACTCATCGGTTTCGAGCCCCATCACTCGGTCAATGACCATCTCACGTGTTTCCGCCGTCAACACGCTCACTTGCTCTAAAAACATTAAAAAGCCACGACACTCAAGGCTGAGGCGGTCGCACTCTTTGGCGGTATAGATACGCGTAGACGGAGACGAGGTACTGACAGAGATCGCCGAGTGCGCTTCCGTTTGCTGGAGCGCCGCCAACTCTTCTAACCAGACCAGGGCCTTATATATGTCTTTCTGATGAAAACCAGCGCGAAGTAACTCTTCTTCTAGCTCATCTTGGTCGACCTGTAACTCTGCATCGCTATGGATGTAGGTCTCAAACAGATACATCAAAATATCCATCATCATAGCTAGCCCCTCCCCTTTAAAATGTAGCCACCGGAAACTGCAACAACGTGCCCTAAAAGCTCGAGCTCCAAGAGCTGCATCATGACATCCTGCACGGGTATATGGGTCCGCGATGCTAAGATATCAACTGGTGTAGCCTCATTACCTACGTTAGCTAACAGCTCGGGAAATGGCAATTCTTCTTTGCTCACTTTCGTCGCTTCTTTATCGTTAGGAGATAAAAGCGCTCGGAAATGCGAGCAGCTCGGCGTCTGGGTGCGTGATTCGCTCTGTTTATCCGCCTGTTGCCGCGACCACGCCAGCAAGCTGTCAAGTTCGCACAAGATGTCCTCAACCTCTTGGACTAAGCTCGCACCTTGCTGAATTAAGCGGTGGCAACCCCTGGCATAGACTTGATGAATAGAGCCGGGAATGGCAAACACTTCTCGGCCTTGCTCAAGGGCATATCGCGCGGTAATTAATGAGCCGCTTTTCTCTGCCGCTTCCACCACCAGCACGCCCAGCGATAAGCCACTGATAATGCGATTGCGGCGAGGAAAGTGATCCGCCTTAGGTTTGGCCTGCGGATGCAACTCACTGACCAACGCGCCTTGCTGAGTAATACGCTCTGCCAGCGCTCGGTGGCGGGCAGGGTACACTTCGCCAAGGCCACTGCCGAGCACCGCGACCGTCTCTCCGCCCGCTTTCAGCGCGCCATCATGGGCATAGCCATCGATGCCGAGCGCGAGTCCGCTGGTGATACACAGCCCCTCTTTGACCAACGCACTGGCAAATTCTCTGGCGAGCGAAAGCCCATCCTGACTGGCATTACGACTGCCTACAATGGCCAATTGCGGCAAGTGAATCGCCTCAAGCTTGCCTTTGACAAACAGCACCGCCGGCGACGCTGGGGCGTTGGCGAGCAGTGACGGATAGTCACTCGCGTCACGGGTGACGATATAGTGATCCGCCTCGCGCTCGCGCCAAGCCAAACATCCGTCCACCTCTTTTTCTGCGCGCCGCTGAATATACTCCACCTGATGCTCACTTAAGCCAAACGCGCGCATCTCGTCGCTCGAACTGGAGACAATCTCGTGCGGCTCAGCCACCTTTAGCAAACGCTCAAAGGTCTTCGGACCAATTCTGGGCGTAAAATAGAGCATCAGCCAAGCGCGCAGCTCACGCTCTGTCATCCTTGCTCCTTACCCTGTAGCTCTGCGTCCACAACGTCTTCAGCGGATTTAAGCGTCACTAGAGGTGAGCGCAAACGGGTTTCAGTGGCAATCGGCTGCTCGCTCTGAGTGACCAGCGCCAAGCTAAAATCTTGATAAGGACGAATCACCATCAAATGCCCAATGCGCACATCCGGCAATTGCTGCACCTCTTGCCTAGCCAATACCCCTTGGCCAGCTTTGGCCACCTTGTGACCCGGCTGATAGAGGTCGAACATACTGCCTTGACGCAGCGCATCGCGCGCGCCGCGATCGATGACCACGACTTGATGCTTGCCTACATATTGGCTGCCTTCTAAAGACCCTAAGATTGAGGCATCGATGGTCTTAGGTGAAGGCTGGGGATAAAAGCGTTGACTGAAATCAGACTGAGCCTCACGCACGGGCAAGGCGATGTCGTGCGCGAGAATCTCCTGCGTTTGTTGGCGAACTTTGAGCGCCGTCATGTCCGTATCGCTCGGCGCCGTAGGCTCATCCGCAGACTCGGCGACCGCAATTTTTTTCAACGCAATGACGCGTTTATCATCACGTGTAAAGGTGGTCATTTTGCGGTAAATGTGCCACTCGCCTTGCACTTGCTGCCCCGTGACATAGAGCAGTTGTTGCCCGGTGAGATATTGCAAGCCATTGCTCGAGCCAATCACCTTGGCACTCTCTGCCAATAACGACTCGTCAAGCAAGAGATCCGATTCTAGGTACGGCAACACCCACTCTTCACGCAGCGTCGGCAGCGCTTGTTTATCAAGCTTTCTGACTTTCGGGCTCAGCTTGTGCATCGGTTTCACCGTCAGAACCGGCTCACCATTGCGCCAAATCAGATTGAGCTTGTCACCGGGATAAATCAGGTGAGGATTATCAATATCGGGATTGACCTGCCATAGTCGTGGCCAAAGCCAAGGGCTATCGAGGTAGAGCGCCGAAATATCCCACAAGGTATCGCCTTTGACCACGACATACGTCGTGGGCGCATCGGGCTTGAGGGTTAACACCGACGAGATAGAGAAAGGAACCCAAGCTACCCACAAGGTCATCACGCAGAGAAGTGGCCTGCGCCAACTGGAACACCGTTTGAAACTCACCATCACCTAAATCCTTGGTTATCTGAAAGAAACCGCTGCTCAACTTAGGTGTGTGTGCTCAACATTGACACCGAGAGTGGCAGGGAAAATGCGTAATGATGCTGTCATTTAGGTTATAAAATGTCTAGAATTGAGCCAACAAGCTTTACCCTGATTCGGCACAGTTCAACATTTTGAGTGTATATGTCTGTATTACAAGTATTAACATTCCCAGATGATCGCCTTCGTACCGTGGCTAAGCCCGTAGAGAAAGTGACGCCTGAGATTCAAAAACTCGTCGATGACATGATTGAAACCATGTACGACGAAGAAGGAATTGGTCTTGCGGCCACCCAAGTCGATGTTCACCAACGTATCGTGGTGATCGACATTTCGGACACCCGTGATGAGCCAATGGTGCTTATCAACCCAGAAATCATCGAGAAACGCGGTGAAGATGGGATTGAAGAGGGCTGCCTATCTGTGCCTGGCGCACGCGCTTTAGTGCCTCGCGCAGCCGAGGTGACGGTCAAAGCGCTCAATCGCGATGGTGAAGAATTTACCTTCGAGGCGGATGACCTGCTGGCGATTTGTGTTCAGCACGAACTTGACCACCTAGAAGGCAAGCTCTTTGTCGATTACCTATCGCCACTGAAGCGTAAACGCATCCAAGACAAACTGGCGAAGATCAAGCGATTCAACGAAAAACAATCCGCCGGTAAGTAAGCGTATTACTGAGAAAGAAAAGATAAGGAACGTACCTTGAGCAAACCACTTAAGATTGTTTTTGCTGGTACTCCGGACTTCGCCGCCCGTCACTTGGCGGCGTTGTTGTCTTCGGAGCACGACGTCATTGCCGTGTACACCCAACCCGACCGCCCTGCAGGTCGCGGTAAAAAGCTCACCGCGAGCCCAGTCAAACAGATTGCCCTTGAGCATGACATTGCGGTCTACCAACCGGAAAACTTTAAGTCTGAAGAGGCCAAGCAAGCGTTGGCGGATTTAGACGCCGATTTGATGGTCGTCGTCGCGTACGGTTTGCTGCTGCCGCAAGCGGTATTGGATACGCCTAAACTTGGCTGTATCAATGTGCACGGTTCGATTTTGCCACGTTGGCGAGGCGCAGCGCCGATTCAGCGCGCCATTTGGGCGGGCGATGAAGAAACCGGCGTCACCATCATGCAGATGGACATTGGCCTCGATACTGGCGACATGCTCTCCATCGCGCGCTTGCCGATCGAAAGCAGCGACACCAGTGCGTCCATGTACGAAAAGTTGGCCGATTTAGGCCCAAGTGCGCTATTGGACTGCCTCACTGACATCGCACAAGGCAGCGCCGTCGCCACAAAACAAGACGATGCCCTAGCCAACTACGCCAAAAAACTCAGCAAAGAGGAAGCCCGCATCAATTGGCATGACGACGCAGAGCACATTGAGCGCTGCGTGCGCGCATTCAACCCGTGGCCAATGAGCCACTTTGAAGCGGCCGACAACAGCATCAAGGTGTGGCAAAGCCGCGTGGCGGAGCACACCACAGACCAAGCGGCGGGTACCATTATCCAAGCAGACAAAACTGGCATCTATGTCGCAACAGGCAAAGGCGTATTAGTCCTTTCTCAACTGCAAGTGCCGGGTAAAAAAGCCATGTCGGTGCAAGATATTCTCAACGCCCGAGCAAGTTGGTTCGAAGTGGGCTCGGTACTGAGCTAACCCTTCACACCCTGTCATTGCGCTGCAATGAATCACGTACATTTTGAGGGCAGAGATGCCCTCCCTTATTTAAGGTATTGATTATGAATGTTCGCGCTGCTGCCGCTAACGTTATCTTCCAAGTGGTCGACAAAGGTCAATCACTCTCGCATGCGCTGCCTGCCGCGCAAAAGACCATCAAACCGCGTGACCACGCTCTGCTGCAAGAGATTTGCTACGGCGCTTTGCGTTACTTGCCGCGTTTAGAGTCTATTGCCAACGAATTGATGGATAATCCGCTCAAGGGCAAAAAACGCGTTTTTCACCATTTGATTTTGGTGGGGATCTACCAACTGAGTTTTATGCGTATCCCTTCGCACGCGGCAGTCGCAGAAACCGTTGAAGCGACCAAAACCTTGCGCGGCCCGAGTCTGCGCGGTTTGATTAACGCGGTGTTGCGTAACTACCTACGCAATCAAGAAGAACTGGATGCCTTTGCGACCAGTCACAATGCCGGCAAGTATGGCCACCCTAACTGGCTACTGAAGCTGCTGCAAGAGCACTACCCAGAGCAGTGGGAGCGCATTGTTGAGGCTAACAATCAAAAAGCGCCGATGTGGCTGCGCGTCAACCGCCAGCACCACACCCGCGATCAGTACATCGCTTACCTGAATGATGAAAGCATAGAATTCACCCTTCACCCCGAGGCCGCTGACGCCATAAAATTGGCCAAACCTTGTGATGTGACCCTATTGCCCGGCTTCGATCGCGGTTGGGTTTCCGTGCAGGATGCCGCCGCACAGTTGTCTGTCGATTACCTTCAGCCACAAGAAGGGGAGCTGATCCTCGACTGCTGCGCCGCGCCAGGGGGCAAGACGGCACACATTCTTGAGCACACGCAAGACACAGAAGTGGTGGCGATTGATGCCGATCCTACTCGCCTTAACCGCGTGCATGACAACCTCGAGCGATTACAGTTGAGAGCCGATGTGATTTGCGGCGATGCGCGCTACCCACATCAGTGGTGGCAAGGTGAGCAGTTTGACCGTATTCTACTCGATGCCCCTTGCTCGGCGACCGGTGTGATTCGACGCCATCCGGACATCAAATGGCTGCGCCGCGCTGATGACATTGAAGCGCTGTCAGCGTTGCAGAGTGAAATCCTAGATGCCATGTGGCAACAACTGAAAGCCGGCGGTACCTTAGTCTATGCCACCTGCTCGATTGCGCCGCAGGAGAACGTGGAACAAGTGCGCGCTTTCCTCTCACGTACGTCCGATGCACAGTTGATCGGTAGTGAGGAATCTCAGCCTGGCCGACAAATTCTTCCGGGGGAAGAGGACATGGACGGCTTCTACTATGCAGTTTTGAAAAAAAAGCGGTTTTGAAAAAAGCTGTCTGAAGAAAAAGCGGTAGGTCTTAAGTCAAGCAATACGCCGCAATAAACAAGGACAGTGCGCCCCGCCATAGGGGCGATGACGACGTTCAAGAGAGCAAAAGATGAAGATCATTATTCTCGGTGCCGGACAAGTTGGCGGTACATTGGCAGAAAACTTGGTGGGTGAAAACAACGACATCACCATCGTCGACAAAGACAGCGACCGCCTACGTGAACTGCAAGACAAGTACGACCTGCGCGTGGTCAATGGTTACGCTAGCCACCCTGACGTGCTGCGCGAAGCGGGCGCTCAAGACGCCGATATGTTGGTGGCCGTGACCAATATGGACGAAACCAACATGGCCGCCTGCCAAGTGGCCTTCACCTTGTTCAACACGCCAAACCGCATTGCACGTATTCGTTCGCCCCAGTATCTCGCCGAGAAAGAAGCACTGTTTCAATCCGGTGCCGTGCCGGTCGATCATCTGATTGCACCAGAAGAGTTGGTCACCAGCTACATTGAACGTCTGATCCAATACCCCGGCGCCTTACAGGTGGTCAGTTTTGCTGAGCAAAAGGTCAGCCTAGTGGCCGTTAAAGCCTACTACGGCGGCCCTTTGGTTGGTAACGCCCTCTCTGCACTGCGTGAACACATGCCGCACATTGACACCCGCGTGGCGGCGATTTTCCGTCAAGGTCGCCCTATTCGTCCGCAAGGCACCACGATCATCGAAGCGGACGACGAAGTCTTTTTCGTTGCTGCGAGCAACCACATTCGCTCCGTCATGAGTGAATTGCAGCGTCTTGAGAAACCCTATCGCCGAATTATGATTGTCGGCGGGGGCAACATCGGCGCCAGCTTGGCCAAGCGCCTTGAACACACCTACAGCGTTAAACTGATTGAACGCAGTTATCAACGCGCCGAACGTCTCTCTGAAGAGCTGGAAAACACCATTGTCTTTTGCGGTGACGCCGCCGATCAAGAGTTGCTCACTGAAGAGAATATCGACCAAGTCGATGTCTTTATTGCGCTCACCAACGAAGATGAAACCAACATCATGTCCGCCATGCTGGCCAAACGCATGGGCGCGAAAAAGGTGATGGTGCTGATCCAACGAGGTGCCTACGTCGATCTAGTCCAAGGCGGTGTGATAGATGTGGCGATTTCGCCGCAGCAAGCGACGATTTCAGCGCTGCTGACGCACGTGCGCCGTGCTGACATTGTTAACGTCTCTTCATTGCGCCGCGGCGCGGCAGAAGCGATTGAAGCGGTGGCACACGGTGACGAATCGACCTCGAAAGTCGTCGGCCGCGCGATTGGTGAAATCAAACTGCCTCCAGGTACCACTATTGGTGCCATTGTTCGCGGTGAAGAAGTGCTGATCGCACACGACAGAACCGTGATTGAACAAGATGACCACGTGGTGATGTTCCTTGTCGATAAGAAATACATCCCTGACGTGGAAACCCTCTTCCAACCGAGTCCGTTCTTCCTTTAAGGGGACGACCTTATGGTGAATTTTCGCCCGGTTCTATTCGTCATTGGCCTCGTGCTCTCTAAGCTGGCGCTGTTTATGTACGTGCCGACGCTGGTGGCGTTTGTCACCGGCACCGCAGGCTTTTTGGAGTTTGGTCAAGCGGTGCTGATCACACACTTGGTCGCCTTTGTCTGCTTGACGATTGGCCGAACTCGGCGCTTTCGCCTGAGCGTGCGAGACATGTTCCTCATCACCAGCTTGGTGTGGACGATTGCCAGCGCGTTTGCCGCGCTGCCGTTTGTGTTCATCAACCACATCAGCTTCACCGACGCCTATTTTGAAACCATGTCGGGCATCACCACCACAGGTTCAACGGTCCTCAGCGGGCTCGATGAGATGGCGCCGAGCATCTTATTGTGGCGCTCGATTTTGCAGTGGCTTGGTGGCATTGGCTTTATTGTTATGGCGGTCGCCGTCTTGCCGATGCTCAATGTCGGCGGTATGAAACTGTTTCATACCGAATCCTCTGATTGGTCGGACAAAAGCAGCCCGCGCGCCAAAACCGTGGCAAAAAACATCGTCATCGTCTATTTGACCCTCACCGGCCTTTGCCTGCTCGGCTACTTGATGACGGGCATGACGCTGTTTGAAGGGATCAACCACGCCTTTACCACCTTGTCCACGGGCGGCTACTCGACCTCTGACGGTTCGATGAACCATTTTTCCCATGGCGCACATTGGGTGGGCACACTCTTTATGTTCTTGGGCGGGTTACCGTTTTTGCTTTTTGTCTCCGCGCTGCGCAAACGCCGTTTGAATGAGCTCGCCAGCGACGCGCAAGTGCGCGGTTTCACCCTTTTGTTTCTCGCCAGCAGCGTGATCATTGCCAGTTGGCTGGTCGTGCGTGATGGCTACACGGTGGCGGATGCGCTGCGAGTCTCCATGTTTAACATCGTCTCGGTGGTCACCACCACCGGATTCGGCTTAGAAGATTTCACCGCCTGGGGCGCACTGCCGACCACCTTGTTTGCCTTCTTAATGATGGCGGGCGCCTGCTCGGGTTCCACCTCTGGCGGCATCAAAATCTTCCGTTTTCAAATCGCCATTACGCTGCTCAATAAGCAGATGATGAAACTGATTCACCCGTCTGGGGTCTTCGTCCAGCGCTACAATCAGCGCCCAGTCAACGATGATATTGTGCGCTCAGTGGTGGCGTTTGGTTTGATGTTCTTCATCACCATTATTTTCATTGCAGGTTGCTTGAGTGCGCTCGGCCTTGACCCTATCACCAGCATTTCCGGTGCGATTACCGCGGTCGCCAACGTCGGCCCGGGCATGGGCAGTGTCATCGGCCCCACCGGCAATTTCGCTCCCCTGCCTGACACCGCCAAATGGTTACTCAGTTTTGGGATGTTGATGGGACGACTAGAAATTCTCACCTTGCTCGTGTTGTTCTTCCCCGCCTTTTGGCGCCGATAGGCACTCGGCCTTCCTCTGTGGGCTTATCGGATAGGCAGCTGATAGATGGCAAAGAAGTGACAGGCGCAGCCCGCCAAAACAAACAGATGCCAAATGGCGTGGTTGTAGGGAATACGCTTCGCGACATAAAACACCACGCCCAGTGAGTAGACTACGCCGCCAATCGCCAGCAGCATCAAGCTTTCCAGTGGTAAGGTCATCGCCAGTTGATAAATCACCACCAGCGACAGCCACCCCATCAATAAGTAGGTCACCAGTGAGAGGCGTTTGAAGCGATAAACGAACGCCACTTTCATCACGATCCCCACCAAGGCAATCAGCCAAATCACCACCATCAAACCGATCGCGAGCGGCGTTCTGAGCGCAATCAATAAAAATGGCGTGTAACTGCCAGCAATCAGCAAGTAAATGGCGCAGTGATCGAAGGTTTTCAGTGCCCGTTTGGCTCGCGGCACATCAATGGCATGATAGAGGGTCGACGCCAAAAACAGCAGTATCATGCTGGCGCCGTACAGGCTATAGCTGACCCATGACAAGGCATCCGCCTGCTGCTCGAAGGCGCGCAGCAGCAAGGCCACCAGCCCGACCACACTGAGCAATAAACCCAAACCGTGGCTGAGCATATTGGCTCGCTCTTCTTCGCGGCTGTAAGAGGATAAAAGCGTCGACATAGGCATCACTCTGGAGCATTAGAATAAACACTCCAGAGTATGCCATGTTCAGCTTACAAGTGTAAGCTTAAATTAGATAAGGTTGCTGATGAGGCTCAAGAATGCGCATCGAGGTAGTTCAGTACCTGCTCGCCCGCCTCTTCTGCAGGGGTACTGAGCGGAATGGAAAGCTGGCGTTTCAACTGCCCCATACCCAGCAGGCTCGCGAGCATCCCTTTTGCTCCTTCACGGTGGCGATCAATTTCAAACCACATTTGCAGTTCGTCTTCACTGCGATACGCCACCACTTCTAACTCTCGCCAACGACCATGAAACGGACCTGTAGTCGGCACAAACTCAAACTCCTGCACAAAAGGCAGAGCAAAGCCATCCACCGCTTCACACTCCACCTGGCGAATACGCAGCCCCTGCGCTTCTAACGCAGTAAAGATGCCATCAAGCAGAGGATCAGGGCGCACCGTCAAAATGTCTTTGTCGGTCGGATCTTTGGCCATCGCAATGTCGAGGCCAGTCTCAAGCCACACCTTGGAATCACCAATGGTGACCGGCGTATTCCACGGCACATCCAACTCCACTTCGAAATCGCGCGTCTCACCAGGCTCAATCGTAAACGCGTAAGGCAGCGTCCACGTCGCCAGTGTATAACTGGTGGGCACGCGGCGCATTCGACCGGCGTTGTGGTCACTTTTATGGTTATTGTCCGGCACTTCTTTGATGTAACGGCAGTAGAGTTTGAGTTCGATGTTGTCTATCTCTTGCGCACTCGAACCGCCATAGACATGAATGGTGACGTTCACCTTCTGCCCCGGGTATAACACCTCTTGGCGCAGCACTGAATCCACTTTGGCACTTCCAATACCAAAGCTCGCGAGGGTTTTCTTGAAAAACGACATACACACCTCCCTTATGGGTGAAACCACCAAGCAGACCCTCACTATAGCGCGCTTTATCTCGCCAAAGTTTCTGTCTACTCACAGAATAATAGAGAATGAAAAACAGTGATCGATTAGTTATCGACCAATTCTACCCTTAGTGCTACTCTAACGATTGATATGCATGCATATCAACAATCCTGGTTAATTATTTGGATTGGCGAAAGCCAGAAGAGCCAACCTTCAGCAGCATCAAGGTGACGTTGAAGCTCAACTCATAGTTAATTCAGGCCATTAAATTGGCAATGGAGATGCCTGACAGTTAGGTACATAGATGCGCCCAGCAGCAGTCAGGTTTTCGCACACAAACCGTAGTGCGATGCGTCGTCGTAGTGGATTTGCGTCTGCTCCAACGGCAAAAAAAGTCAACCCTGCGATGACGTTAGTGGAACAGACAACTCTTTTGATGTCTGCCCCATCAAAAGCGGTAAAAGCAGCATAATGAAAAGCGCAGCTTCGTCTGCGCTTTTTCTTTGCCCCCTGATTACGCCCATTGACGATAAGCACGGCACGATTCGCGTTGCTCTCTGCACGTCCCTTTTGCTACCTTAAGGCAAAACATTATAAAAATTGTGGAGAACAGCATGAAGTGTCACCGTATTGAAGAGTTATTGGAACTGCTTGAGCCAGAATGGCAAAAAGACCAAGAGATGAACTTATTGGCGTTTATCGTCAAACTCAGCCAAGAGGCGGGGTATCAAGGCAAACTTGAAGAGCTGACCGATGATGTACTTATCTATCATCTAAAAATGCGCAATAGCGCAAAAGACGAGATGATTCCCGGGCTCAAAAAAGATCAAGAAGATGACTTTAAAACCGCGATTTTGCGTGCGCGCGGTTTAATTGATTAAGCGACACATTGCGTCACGGATCAGATATGGCGACCTAAGGGTCGCTTTTTTATCGCTAAACCATCTAGTAGCACGTGTTATTAGTCATTATGGTTATAGCATGTAGGCTAATTTGTGGTTAAAGCTTGATAGTCTTAAAGAAAACCCATTCCTATTGCGTATATAATCGCCAGCTAACAATAAAAAACAGATCACAAGATCTCCAACAACTTGAACTCGGCTGCATCGCGCTGGGCCAAGTTGACAGGAGACCAGAGCAAAGTCGGACGTAACAAGGGCGACACACCCTTGCTTTAGCCTATAAGGAAGCACCATGAGTCAAGATAAGATCGATGTCAAAGACGTGACTCCAAAAACCTTCAATCCCAAAACTCACAAAAACAACGGCGACAGATTTAACCCAACCAATCGCATCTACGTCAGAGAAAGCAAAGGCACCTTCCAAAAGCTGCGCCGCTATGGTGGCTGGTTTCTATTGCTGCTGTTTACGCTTATCCCATGGATCCCTTACGGCGACCGTCAGGCGATTTTGCTCGACATCGGTCAGCAACAATTTAACTTTTTTAGTACCACACTCTACCCGCAAGATCTCACCTTGCTCGCGTTGCTGTTCGTGATTGCTGCCTTTGCGCTGTTTTTTATCACCACGTTTCTAGGCCGCGTCTGGTGTGGCTACCTCTGCCCGCAAACCGTGTGGACCTTTATGTACATCTGGTTTGAAGAGAAACTGGAGGGCAGCGCAAATAAACGCCGCAAACAAGACTCTGGCCGCCTGACCGCCTCACTCGCGTGGCGAAAAACCCTCAAGCACATGGCGTGGCTGGCCATTGCGTTAGCGACGGGCTTTACCTTCGTTGGCTATTTTGTGCCAGTGAAATCCTTAGTGGTCGAGTTTTTTACCCTCAACGCATCGTTTTGGCCGGTATTTTGGGTGCTGTTTTTCGCCGGCTGTACCTACGGCAATGCCGGCTGGATGCGCTCGATCATGTGTATTCACATGTGCCCGTATGCACGTTTCCAATCGGCAATGTTCGACAAAGACACCTTTATCGTCGGTTATGACAGTGCACGCGGTGAGCAGCGCGGCCCGCGCTCGCGCAAAGCCGATCCCAAACAGCTCGGTTTAGGCGATTGCATCGATTGCGATCTTTGCGTGCAAGTGTGCCCAACCGGCATCGATATTCGTGATGGCTTGCAATATGAGTGCATCAACTGCGGCGCTTGTATCGATGCATGCGATCACACCATGGAGCGGATGGGCTACGACAAAGGGCTCATCAGCTACACCACCGAGCACCGTCTCTCCGGCAAGCACACCAAGGTGATGAGGCCAAAACTGCTCGGCTACGGCGCGGTGCTGTTGGTGATGATTGGCCTATTCTTCGTTCAAGTCGCCAGCGTTGACCCCGCTGGGCTGAGCGTGCTGCGTGACCGCAATCAGCTGTTTAGAGTCAACGGCTCTGGGGAGATTGAAAATACCTACACGTTGAAGATCATCAATAAAACCCAGCAACGTCAGGAGTATCAACTCTCTGTTGAAGGGCTGAGTGATGTCACTTGGTATGGTAAACAGACAGTACAAGTGGCGCCTGGGGAAGTCCTCAACTTGCCAATGAGCTTAGGCGTCGACCCGGACAATCTCAGCTCACCTGTCGCGACAATCCAGTTTATACTGTCCGACAGCCAAGACTTTACCACCCAGGTGGAAAGTCGCTTTATCAAGAAGCTGTGACCATCGTTTAGCGAGATAAGGTCAATTCAATCACCTTGATAAAAATGCGTCGAGAGGCGACGCTCTAGGGTGAAGGGCTCATGATGAGCCCTTTTTGCCCCTCACGACCATGCTAGCGTCATGCATGGTTCTTTTTCTCAGTCACAAGAAACCGGCTATGACACAAAAGATTCCCTCAACACACGCCTTTAACTTTGATGCCCTTACCCCGGATTTTATGTGGTATGCGCTAGAGAGCATCGGCATTCGCGCTGAATCCGGCTTTTTGCCACTCAATAGCTATGAAAACCGCGTGTATCAATTTAGCGATGAAGAGCGCCAACGTTATGTGGTCAAGTTCTATCGTCCTGAGCGCTGGAGCGCCGAACAAATTCAGGAAGAGCACGATTTCACCCAAGAGATGGTCGAAGCGGAGATCCCCGTCGCGCCGCCACTGACCATCAATGGTGCCACGTTGCATCACTACCAAGGCTATCGCTTTGCGCTCTTTGCCAGCGTGGGCGGCCGCCAATTTGAAGTGGATAATGTGGAGCAGCTCGAGGGCGTCGGTCGCTATTTAGGGCGCATTCACAGTATCGGAGCCAAACAAGCGTTTGTGCATCGCCCCAGCATGAGTCTTGAGGAGTACCTCTACCAACCGAGAGCGCTGCTGCAAAATTCCGACTTTATTCCTCTTCATCTGGAAAACGCCTTTTTCAACGATCTCGACCTGCTGATCGCCTCACTCGAAGCGCAGTGGGACAACAGCTATACGCCGATCAGGCTGCATGGTGACTGTCATCCCGGCAATATTTTGTGGCGTGATGGTCCGATGTTTGTCGACCTCGATGACGCGCGCAATGGACCAAGTGTTCAAGATCTTTGGATGCTGCTCAGTGGCGAACGTAGTGACAAACTGATGCAGCTTGATATTATCCTCGAAGCGTACCAAGAGTTTCATGATTTTAATGTTAACGAATTGAAACTAATCGAGCCGCTGCGCGGTCTACGTATGGTGCACTACATGGCATGGTTAGCAAAACGGTGGCAAGATCCTGCGTTCCCACTCGCCTTTCCTTGGTTTAACGACGCAAAATATTGGGAAAATCAGGTACTCGGGTTCAAAGAGCAGATATCCGCACTGAGCGAGCCCCCCTTGTCATTAATGCCACAGTGGTAAAAAAGCCTTTTAAAATGGAGTCATTATGAAAAAACTGTTTGCACTTGTCGCCGCCCTATTCCTCAGTGTTTCGGCACACGCGGCTCAGTACAACGAAGGTGAGCACTACAAAGTGCTGAACATGGAACCGTCAAGCAAGCCTGTGGTGACGGAGTTTTTCTCTTTCTACTGCCCACACTGCAACTCGATGGAACCCGTGATTGTCCAGCTCAAAGCTCAGCTACCTGAAGGGGTGAAGTTGCAGAAAAATCACGTCTCGTTCATGGGTGGCAACATGGGCCTTTCCATGAGCAAAGCATACGCGACTATGGTGTCGCTTGGCGTGGAAGATCAAATGGTGCCGGTGATGTTTAACCGTATCCACAACTTGGGTAAAGCACCGAAGAACGATGAAGAACTGCGCCAAATCTTTACTGACGAAGGTATCGATGGCAAAAAATTCGACTCTGCCTTCAATGGCTTTGCGGTGGACTCTATGGTGCGTCGCTTTGACAAGCAGTTCAAAGACAGCGGCCTAACGGGTGTACCTTCTATCGTGGTCAACAACCGTTACTTGGTTCAGCCACCACGCGGCTTTACCCTAGAGCAATACTTTGACTTGGTGAACTACCTGCTGACTCAATAAGCCAGTCATCATCGTCAAACGAAAAAAGGAGCCTCGGCTCCTTTTTCGATGGGTCACTGTTTTGATGACGGTAGGTCTGATGGGAGTGGATGGGATGATGATGACTGCTCATGGATTGCTTTGAGCTGCGCATCTTTCCTCTGCCAAACCTCACCGAGCCACTGCTGAAACTGGCGTTTATAGGGCTTGTCATTGAAATAGTCACCCAGCACCTGCTCATCCACCGGCAACACTTGCACGCGAACCACGATCTTGGTCATTTTGCCCATCAACACATCGCGAAACGGTTTATCTGGGTTATTCGGGTACGCGAGCGTTACGTCTAGGATATTATCAAACTGCTCGCCCATCGCCGCTAAGGTATAGGCTATACCACCGGATTTCGGTTGCAGCAGATACTCATAACCGGCTTTGCTGCGACGCAATTTCTCTGGCGTGATACGGGTGCCTTCCACGTAGTTCACCACTGTGGTCGGGCTATGTTTGAATTTGGCGCACGAGCGACGTGTGGTTGCCAAGTCTTGTCCCCGTTTTTCAGGATGACGCAGCAGGTATTCGCGCGAATAACGGCGCATAAATGGCATGTCCAGCGCCCAGCACGCCATGCCAATAAACGGCACGTAGAGCAGTTGCTGCTTGAGGAAAAACTTCGGCATCGGGATTTTGTCTTTAAACACCGAGCAGAGCACCACAATGTCGGTCCAACTTAGATGATTGCTGATCATCAGATACCAACCATCGCGCTTCAGCGCATCTGCCCCTTGTACATCCCACTCCACACGGTTTGAGAGGCTCAAAATCGCGGTGTTGACCGTCGCCCACAACCACATCACCCGATTGGCCAATGCCGTCCCCTTCGCTTTCAGCTCGGGCGTTGGTAACAGCAACTTCAACAGCGCGATGAGACAAATGAGCAGAGAGCAGACAGCAGAATTGAGCGCCACCAGCAACACGTTCATTACCAGTAATAAATAGGCCAACATAGTGAAATAGTGAGATCCAATGAGTAGTTTACGATGTATGTTGCGTAATAATCTTGTCGTGTGGTCAAGATAACTTGGGTTTTAAAAAAGCGCGTGCAATTATACAAGTCCTTGACCACATTGGAATCGTTAAGGCGATGGTCTGAGTAGTTGGCCACGCACTGGAGTTTTAGGAGACGAAAATGGATGTTCGCTTTGCAATACCGGTTTTATCGCTTATCGCCACCTCGTTATGTTCGGCAAGCGCCGCTGCTAATCCGAACGGCCGCCCTGGGCTCAGTGGCGAGATTTCGCTCAATGCGCTCTATCTCTCCTCCACCTCCAACTTCAATACGTCAGGTGATGAGGTCATCAACAGCATCGAGCAAAGTGGCACCAGCGACAGCAGTGTGGTCCCTGCGCCGCTTGGCAACATTCGCTATACCTTTGGCTCAAAAGGCGACAAACAACTCTATGCCGGTACCTCGCGCGATGACATTGCCATCGGCACCCTCGCACTTGAGCTCGGCTATAAACAGCGTTTAGCGTATGGCACCACGGTGGATGTCTCCTATTTGCCAACGGTGATGTCTGGCGAAGTGTGGCAAGACCCGTATCTTGTCGGCGTAGCGCGCGCCACCACCGATGAAAAAGGCGACGCGTATCGACTCAAGCTGGGCAATATTCTCGGCACAGGCATCAACCTTGATAGCGCTTACGGCAAAAAAAAGGTCGATGACGAACGTTCAGGACTGACACAACTCACGCCAGACAATGCCTTAGCCCTGCGCCGTGACAGCGACAACTACTACCTCAAAGGCAGTGTGCGCGTGCCTTTCAGTCGCGCCGCCTTTGTGGTGCCTGCGATCATCTACACGCGCAGTGATGCCGAAGGGGCCGCCAACTCATTTCGCTCTTGGGGCGGAGAGGTCTCTCTCTTTCAGCGTATTGCCCGTCATCAGCTAGTGCTCACCGCGGGCTATCGCAGCCGCGACTATGACGCCATTCACCCTCTGTATGGTCAAACTCGCAGTGAAGACAAACTCAGTGTGTTTGCCGCTTATGAGCTGCAACAGTTTCTCGGCTGGCCAAATTTATCCTTGGTCTCCTTCGCCGGGTACAATGAAACTGACGCCAACCTCGACTTTTTTGACGAAAAACAAGCGCTGTTCTCTTTGGGTTTAAGCTTTCAGTTCTAACCTGCCCCACAGGGCTTGCGGCGTTCGTTGGCCCTCAACTTGATGTCACACCGCCTGCGCCGTCAACTGCTTGAGCAAGCGATCCATCGCGCGATAACCGAGCGCCTCGGCCAAATGAGGTCGCTCTATGTCCTTTGCGCCATCCAAATCGGCGATGGTGCGTGCCACTTTGATGATACGGTGATAGGCGCGAATCGACAGCCCCAATCGGTGCAGCGCCGTTTCCAAAAACTCTGCATCGGCTTTCTTGAGCGGGCAAAACGCCTCAATATCGCGACTGCCTAACAGCGCGTTGACACACTCACTGCGCGCCAACATGGTCTCTCTTGCCTGCTCAACGCGCTGCCTAACCTGCTCGGTAGGCTCACCGCGATCGCCCCCTTCAGACAAGGTGCCTTTGGGCAGTGCGGGGATCTCTATCGACATATCAAATCTATCCAGCAAAGGCCCAGACAAACGGCTCAAATAGCGCAAAATGGCCTGAGGATTGACGCGAGTTTGGTTGCCCTCGTAGTAGCCAGTCGGACTCGGATTCAGCGCACCCACCAATTGAAAGCGAGCGGGAAAGCGCGTCTTACCTTGCGCTCTGGAGATAATGATCTCCCCGGATTCGAGTGGCTCGCGCAGTGAATCGAGCACTTTTCTCTCGAACTCGGGCATCTCGTCCAAGAAGAGTAAGCCATTGTGCGCCAAAGAAATTTCACCCGGCCTTGGCAAGCTCCCTCCGCCCACCAAGGCCGCCATAGAGCTGGAGTGATGCGGCGCGCGAAAGGGGCGCTGTTTCCAGTTGTGGGCGTTGATTTCTTGCTGAGTCAGCGAAGTGACGGAGGCGGTTTCCATCGCTTCGGCTTCGGTCATCTCTGGCAGTAAATCGCACAGACGCGACGCAAGCATGGTTTTACCCGTACCGGGCGGGCCCAAAAACAACAAGTTATGGTTGCCTGCTGCGGCAATTTCCAATGCGCGCTTGCCTTGTTGCTGACCAATAATGTCTTGCAAACAACGGGTCGTGCGCAGCGGCTTGGTGGGCTCTGGCGCACTTTGAAACAGATTCAAGCTCTGTTGTCCGCACACATCCGCGCACACCTCTAACAAGCTGCTGGCCGACTTGTGCACCGCGGCGCCTACTAGCGCCGCTTGATCGCCGTTGTGCTTAGGCACCACCAAGCAGCGCTGGGCTCGACTGGCAGCAAGCGCGGCGGGCAACACCCCTTTCACGCGGCGAATTTTGCCCGACAGTGCCAATTCGCCAATGTACTCTTTGTCGCTCATCGCCGAGAGTGGGATCTGATCTGAGGCCGCCAAAATCCCAAGCGCGATCGGCAAATCAAAGCGCCCGCCCTCTTTAGGCAGATCGGCGGGCGCGAGGTTGACGGTGATTCGCTTGGCGGGAAATTCAAACCGAGAGTTGATGATGGCGCTGCGCACTCTATCTCGTGACTCTTTGACAGTGGTTTCCGGCAGCCCCACTAGGGTAAACCCAGGCATCCCATTACTAATATGGACTTCCACCGTCACCGGCGGAGCTTCGACACCGACCGATGCGCGGCTATAAATCACGGCTAAACTCATGTGTTCTCTCTGATTGAATTGACTAGGCGTGATGTTATATAGCGTGTAGAGAAGCAACGGGAATGTGAAAAAAGAATGACTTTTTGCTTGTCATGTAACGGAATTCTATGTTACCACTAGTGACGCAATCAATTTCGTACGAAATTAAGCCGACGCACGTAACCAAAACTGCACAAACAGCAGAACCAGTGAAATGCGCGATTGGTACGAATGGCGACACAACATCAAAGTAAATAATTAAATATGAATTTCTACGCCCGCTTCACTTCACTGCTAGCCCTGATTATCGTGGTCATTATTGATTCCGCGCGGGGGATGGTGGGCGACAAATAACCACAGATTCTAAAAAACCCCCGCACTGAAAAGTCCGGGGGTTTTTTTCAACCTATGGGATGGCAGAATTTTAAGCGTTAGACAGTTCATCATTAAGAACTGCAGGAAGAATGGGAGCGCACATGACGTGCAAAGCAACACAACAAGACTGCCAAGCTACTCGCTGTCACAAGACACAAGGTCGCAGTCACAAGACACAAGGAGGCCTTTGATGACTGGTGCAGAGTTAGTCGTAGCCGCATTAAAACAGCAAGGCATCCAAACCGTCTTTGGGTACCCCGGCGGGGCCATCATGCCAATTTACGATGCCCTTTATGATGGCGGTGTTGAGCACATTTTGTGTCGACACGAGCAAGGCGCCGCAATGGCCGCCATTGGAATGGCGCGAGCCACTCAAGAAGTGGCCGTCTGTATGGCAACCTCAGGACCGGGAGCCACCAACTTGGTCACTGGCCTTGCCGATGCCTTTATGGACTCCATTCCACTGGTGGCGATCACCGGACAGGTCGCCAGTTCACACATCGGCACCGACGCGTTCCAAGAGATGGATGTGATTGGCATGTCGCTGTCGTGTACCAAGCACAGCTACCTAGTGACCGACATCAACGAACTGGCACCTACCTTATCCGAGGCATTTGAAGTCGCCAAAACCGGCCGCCCGGGCCCTGTGATTGTCGACATTGCCAAAGATGTCCAACTGGCCAACGCGCCGGTCTCTGTTCTTCCTTCTTTCACTCCACCTGCCATGCCACGCGCCAGCGCTGATGAGATTGCCAAAGCGCAAGATCTGCTGTCACACAGTGCCCGCCCCGTTTTATACGTCGGTGGTGGTGTGCAACTTGGCCATGCCACGGGCGCCGTGCGCGAGTTTTTGCGCCTCAACCCGATGCCATCGGTCAGCACACTTAAAGGCTTAGGGACGATTGAACGTCATGACCCACACTACTTAGGCATGCTTGGCATGCACGGCACCAAAGCCGCCAACTTGATTGTACAAGAGTGTGATTTGTTGATTGCCGTCGGCGCCCGTTTTGATGACCGCGTGACCGGCAAACTCGACACCTTTGCGCCCAACGCCAAAGTAATCCATATCGATATCGACGCCGCCGAAATCCACAAGCTACGCCAAGCCAATGCGCCTGTTCGCAGTGAAATTGGCGTTGCGCTCTCTCAGCTCGAATTGTCTCAAGACATTACACCGTGGGTGAAACACAGCGAGAGCTTACGCAGTGGCTTTAAGTGGCGCTATGACCACCCTGGCTCATTGATTTACGCGCCGGGCTTATTGAAAAACTTATCGGATATGATGCCTGACAGCAGCATCGTCTCGACCGATGTTGGCCAGCACCAAATGTGGGCGGCACAGCACATCCAGCCGCGCGAGCCGCAGAACTTCATCACCTCAGCCGGTCTTGGCACTATGGGCTTTGGCTTACCGGCAGCCATGGGCGCCGCCGTTGCCAGACCGGGCGATCAATCCATTCTGGTCACCGGTGATGGCTCATTTATGATGAACATTCAGGAACTGGGCACGTTAAAGCGTCGTCAGATCCCGGTGAAAATTGTACTGCTCAACAACCAACGCCTCGGCATGGTGCGTCAATGGCAATCGCTGTTCTTTGATGGCCGCCACAGTGAAACCATTCTGGATGACAACCCTGATTTCGTCATGTTGGCGAAAGCGTTCGACATTCCGGGTAAAACCATCAGCCGCAAAGAAGAAGTCGGCCCTGCGCTCAAAGAGATGCTTGAGAGCGAGACGTCGTACTTGCTGCATGTCCTTATCGATGAAGAAGAAAACGTATGGCCGCTGGTTCCACCGGGCGCGTCCAACAACGATATGCTGGAGAACACTTAACATGGAAAGATACTTAATTGATATTAAAGCCGATGACAAACCGGTACTGCTTGAGCGTGTCCTTCGCGTGGTTCGTCATCGTGGCTTTGTGGTCAAACAGGTGGCCGGTACGCAAAACCACTCCAGCAAAATCGCCAGCGTAGAGATCATCGTCGACAGCGATCGCCCCATTTCATTTCTCACCAATCAGATTGAAAAACTGTGGGACGTGCGCAGTGTCGAAGTGACGCAAATTGCGAATGACGCATTGCCAAACAATAACCTACAACAACAAATTTGCGCATAAGGAAGGCAATCATGGCAACAAAAACCGCAGACTACATCTGGTTCAACGGCGAGATGGTCCCTTGGGCCGAAGCCAATGTGCACGTGCTGACCCATGCGATGCACTATGGCACCTCCGTGTTTGAAGGCGTGCGCTGCTACAACACGCCTAAAGGGCCGATTGTTTTCCGTCACCGCGAACACGCGCAGCGTCTCAAAGACTCCGCCAAAATTTACCGTTTCCCAATTCCTTACAGCATCGATGAAATAATGGAAGCGACCCGCGAAACCCTGCGCCAAAATAAGCTTGATAACGCTTATATCCGTCCGCTCGGTTTTGTCGGCAACGTCGGCTTGGGCGTTTGCCCGCCAGCGGATACCGAAATGGATCTCATCATCGCCGCCTTCCCTTGGGGCTCTTACCTAGGTGAAGAAGCACTAGAGAAAGGCGTTGATGCGATGATCTCCAGTTGGAATCGCGCCGCGCCGAACACCATTCCAACCGCAGCAAAAGCGGGCGGTAACTACCTCTCTTCCTTGCTGGTTGGCGGTGAAGCCCGTCGTCACGGCTACGATGAAGGGATCGCGTTGAGCGTTGATGGCTACCTGTCTGAAGGGGCCGGTGAGAACATTTTCGTCATCAAAAATGGCGTGATCACCACTCCACCCGCCACCAGTGCGATTTTGCCTGGCATTACCCGTGATTCGATCATGACGCTCGCGCGTGACATGGGTTATGACGTCCGCGAAGCCAACATTGCGCGTGAAGCACTCTACCTTGCCGATGAAGTCTTTATGACCGGCACGGCGGCGGAAGTCGTTCCCGTCGCAACCATTGATAAAATCGAAGTGGGCAGTGGCCGTCGAGGCCCTATCACTCAAGCCCTTCAAACGGCTTACTTTGGCCTATTCAACGGCACCACTGAAGATAAGTGGGGCTGGTTAGATTACGTTTACCCCGCAGACGCAGCAAAATAAGGAAGTATGCAAGATGCCTAAATACAGATCCGCCACCACCACTCATGGACGTAACATGGCCGGTGCTCGTGCACTTTGGCGCGCAACTGGGGTAAAAGATGAAGATTTCGGTAAACCGATCATCGCGGTAGTGAACTCGTTCACTCAGTTTGTTCCCGGTCACGTTCACCTCAAAGACATGGGCCAACTGGTAGCTCGCGAAATTGAGAAAGCAGGCGGTATTGCCAAAGAATTCAACACCATCGCGGTCGATGATGGTATTGCGATGGGTCACGGCGGCATGCTCTACTCGCTGCCTTCTCGTGAGCTGATCGCCGACTCGGTGGAGTACATGGTCAACGCCCACTGCGCGGATGCCATGGTATGTATCTCCAACTGTGACAAAATCACACCGGGAATGCTGATGGCCTCAATGCGCCTCAATATCCCGGTGATTTTCGTCTCGGGCGGACCAATGGAAGCGGGCAAAACCAAGCTGTCTGATCAACTGATCAAGCTCGACTTGGTTGACGCGATGATCCAAGGTGCTGACCCTAAAGTCTCCGACGAGCAAAGTGAGCAGATTGAGCGCAGCGCCTGCCCAACCTGTGGTTCGTGCTCAGGCATGTTTACCGCCAACTCGATGAACTGTCTCACCGAAGCCCTCGGTCTTTCTCAGCCGGGTAACGGTTCTATGCTGGCCACACACGCCGATCGTGAGGCGCTGTTTATCAATGCCGGTAAGCGCATTGTCGAGCTGACTCGCCGCTACTACGAGCAAGAGGACGAGTCTGCCTTGCCGCGCAACATTGCCACCTTTGACGCGTTTGAAAATGCTATGGCGCTCGACATCGCCATGGGCGGCTCCACCAACACCATTTTGCACCTGCTTGCTGCGGCGCAAGAGGGTGAAGTGGACTTCGATATGGAAGACATCGACCGTCTGTCACGCCAAGTGCCTCACCTATGTAAAGTGGCGCCGTCGACGCAAAAATACCACATGGAAGATGTCCACCGTGCAGGCGGCGTCATGGCAATTTTGGGTGAGCTCGACCGCGCTGGCTTGCTGCACAATGATGCCCGCACCGTACTGGGCCTATCGATGAAAGAGCAGTTGGCGCAATACGACATCATGCAGACCGAAGACCCAGACGTGTTGACCTTTTTCCGCGCAGGACCGGCCGGTATTCGCACCACCAAAGCCTTCTCTCAAGAGTGCCGCTGGGATCGACTCGATGACGATCGCGTCTCTGGCTGTATTCGCGCCAAAGACAACGCCTTTAGCCAAGAAGGCGGCCTTGCGGTGCTAAAAGGCAACATCGCACTCGATGGCTGTATCGTTAAAACCGCTGGGGTGGACGAGAGCATTCTCAAGTTCACTGGCCCTGCGGTGGTCTTTGAAAGCCAAGAAGATGCCGTCGAAGGTATTCTCGGTGGCAAAGTCAAAGCGGGCGATGTGGTCGTCATCCGCTACGAAGGCCCGAAAGGCGGCCCGGGCATGCAAGAGATGCTCTACCCTACCACCTACTTGAAATCTATGGGGCTTGGCAAAGAGTGTGCTCTGCTTACCGATGGCCGCTTCTCAGGCGGAACCTCGGGTCTCTCTATCGGTCACGCCTCTCCAGAGGCGGCCAATGGCGGCGCGATTGGCCTGGTGAAACCGGGTGATTTGATTGCGATCGACATTCCAAACCGCACCATCTCGCTTGAGGTGTCTGAGGAAGAGCTGGCGACTCGCCGCGCAGAGCAGGACAAACTGGGCTGGAAACCGGTTTCTCGCGAGCGTGAGGTCTCTTTTGCTCTGAAAGCCTACGCCAGCATGGCCACCAGCGCAGACAAAGGCGCGGTGCGTGATAAGTCCAAACTCGAGGGCTAAACCATGACTGACACGGCCACTAGCGAGAAAAAAACGACCAAAAAGCCTCAGCCCTCTGGCGCCGATTATCTGCGCCAGATCCTGCGAGCCCCAGTGTATGAAGTGGCCACAGTAACGCCGCTGCAAGCGATGCCGCGCCTATCCGCGCGCATCCATAACCATGTGCAGCTCAAACGAGAGGATCGCCAGCCGGTCCACTCGTTCAAGCTTCGCGGCGCTTATACTATGGTCTCTAGCCTGACGCAGGCGCAAAAATCCGCCGGTGTGATTGCCGCCTCGGCGGGCAACCATGCCCAAGGGATGGCGCTTTCGGGCACCAAACTGGGCATTAAAACCATCATAGTGATGCCCAAAACCACGCCGGACATCAAAGTCGAGGCCGTGCGCGGTTTTGGCGGCGAAGTGGTGCTGCACGGGAGTAATTTCGATGAAGCGAAAGCCCAAGCGGAGTTACTGGCTGCCGAACATGGCTATACCTTTGTACCGCCTTTTGATCACCCATTGGTGATCGCAGGGCAAGGGACGATCGGAATGGAGATGTTGCAGCAAAATGGCCACCTCAACTACATCTTCGTTCCTGTCGGCGGTGGCGGTTTAGCGGCTGGCGTGGCGGTATTGGTGAAGCAGTTGATGCCGGAAGTCAAAGTGATCGCGGTGGAGCCGGAAGATTCGGCCTGCTTAAAAGCCGCGTTAGACGCAGGCGAGCCTGTGGTGCTTGACCAAGTCAGCATGTTTGCCGATGGCGTCGCGGTCAAACGCATTGGTGATGAGACCTTCCGTCTGTGCCAAAAGTACATTGATGGTCACATCAGCGTATCCAGTGATGAGATCTGCGCCGCAGTCAAAGACATTTTTGAAGACACGCGCGCCATTGCCGAGCCTTCTGGGGCGTTGGCGTTGGCCGGTCTGAAAAAGTACGCGGAAAAACATCAGCTGCGCGACCAAAACCTCGGCACTGTGCTCTCTGGCGCCAACACCAACTTCCACGGTTTGCGTTACGTCTCTGAGCGCTGTGAGCTGGGCGAAAAACGAGAAGGCTTGCTCGCGGTAACCATACCGGAGCGACAAGGCGCGTTTTTTGAGTTTTGCAACCTGATCGGCGGTCGTGCCGTGACCGAGTTTAACTACCGCTACAACGACGACACCCTAGCCAATATTTTTGTTGGTGTGCGTCTGCAAGGCGGCCAAGAGGAGCTCGACCACATCATTGCCGATCTGCGCGAAGGGGGATATCCGGTGGTGGATCTCTCTGACGACGAGATGGCCAAACTGCATGTGCGCTACATGATTGGCGGCAAGCCGTCGAAACCGCTCAAGGAGCGCCTCTACAGTTTTGAGTTTCCGGAATACCCAGGGGCGCTACTGAAGTTTTTGTCGACGCTCGGCACGCACTGGAACATCAGCTTGTTTAACTATCGCAATCATGGCGCCGATTACGGTCGCGTTCTGTGTGGTTTTGAGTTAAGCGAAGAGGATCTCTCCCGCTTTGGCGCGCACCTACGCGAGCTCGGCTATCAGTACAAAGACGAAACGGACAACCCGTCCTATCAGTTCTTCTTGTCCTGATCTCTCGATCATCAAAATCGATGGGAATGAATAGTGAGCCAGTCTTCGGACTGGCTTTGTTCTTACTGGTTTTTTCTTTCATCCGCATCGCCCCTCAGCCCTCTCACCCGCTTCCTACTCATCTTACCCATTGAATAATGCGTGATGCGCATGAGCATAATGCTAAAGTTTCATTTTAGTCATAGTGGTTTTGCGTCTACACTCAACACAGTTCTTACTATTGCTGCACCACTGTGGAGAGTTTTATGTTTAACGCACTGATCCTAAACCAAGAAGAAAAACGCACCATCGCATCGATTGAGCAAATTGACGAAAACCAACTGCCCGAAGGCGAGGTGTTGGTGGAGGTCGATTACTCATCATTGAACTACAAAGACGGTTTGGCGATCACGGGTAAAGGTAAAATCATCCGCCAGTTCCCTATGGTTCCCGGGATTGATTTAGCGGGCACCGTGGTGCGCTCTGACGACGCTCGTTACCAAGCGGGCGATCAGGTGGTGTTAACCGGCTGGGGCGTGGGTGAAAACCATTGGGGCGGCATGGCGCAACGTGCGCGCCTAAAAGCCGATTGGTTGGTTCCACTGCCACAAGGGCTAGATAGCAAGAAGGCGATGATGGTGGGCACCGCAGGCTTTACCGCGATGCTGTGTGTCCAAGCGCTGCTTGATGCGGGCATCAAACCGGAGCACGGTGAGATTCTTGTCACTGGTGGCAGCGGCGGTGTGGGCTCAGTGGCGGTGACGCTGCTGGCTGAGCTCGGCTACAGCGTTGCTGCGGTCACAGGGCGTGTTGAACAAAATGGCCCACTTCTTGAAAAGCTCGGTGCGAAACGCATCATCGATCGCGCAGAATTTGAAGAGCCTGCGCGCCCACTTGAAAAACAAATTTGGGCCGGCGCGGTTGATACTGTGGGTAGCAAGGTACTGGCAAAAGTGCTCGCGCAGATGGATTACAACGCCACCGTGGCCGCCTGTGGCCTTGCGGGTGGTTTTGATCTGCCAACGACCGTGATGCCGTTTATCTTACGTAATGTGCGTCTGCAAGGCGTTGACTCAGTCTCTTGCCCAACCGACAAGCGTATTCAGGCGTGGGAAAGCCTCACCAAGCTGCTACCTGAAAGCTACTTCGCGCAAGCGTGTAACGAAATTACCCTTGAGCAAGCGCCGCAATTTGCCGAGCAGATCACCAACGGCCAAGTGACGGGTCGTGTGGTCATCAAGCTGTAATTGCGCACATTTGACGAGACCTCTGCCATGCACTCGAGAGGGTGCATGGCATTAATCTAACCCCATATCTTCTATGCGCTTGGCGATGAGTCGTCCGCACTCTTCTTTGACAATCGCTCTTAGCCACTCTTGCGCCGGCGAATGTTCACAACGCGCATGCCAAATCATCGAGTAATCAAACGGCGTGAAGTGAAACGGCAAAGGTTTGATCACCAAGTCATAACGCTCCGCGACCAGATACGCCAAATCCGCCGGGACAGTAATGATCAGCGGCATGGTATCCACTATCGCTAGCGCGGCTTCTAAATGATACGCGCGCAGCACCATTTTTCGTTTGGGTAGATCCACCAGCGCTTGCTCTATCAAGGCGTTCACACCATCGCTGATGGCAATCATCGCATTGGGGTAGTGCAGGTAGTCGTCGAGCCGCATCGTCTTCTCAGCCAATGGATGCTGCTTAGACAGCAAACACAACACGCCCACTCTGCCGAGCACCTCACTGCGCAGCGGTTCAACGGGGCCTGTCGGTCGGCAAATGGCTAAATCTGCACCTTCATAAATCAGTTGATCGGCAAGTCGGTCATGCTGAAGCGGCTGAAAGTGAAACGACACATTCGGCGCTTCTTGATAAATCCTCGGCAGAGCGAACGGCAAGATGGTTTGCATCGCGTAGTCGGTGGTGGCAATGGTGAAGGTTTGGTCGCAGCGCTGCGGGTCAAAATCGAGCGGCGAGAGCAATTGCCGCAGTGATTCCAACGGCTCGCCGAGCGCGCGATCTATCTCCAACGCTTTTTCTGTCGGGATAAGCTGCTGACCTTGACGGGTAAACAAGGGATCACCCAGTAAATCACGCAATCGCCCCAACACACGGCTCATGGCCGATTGACTCAAATTGAGCCGCTGCGCCGCTTTGCTCACGCTGCACTCTTCAATCAAGACTCGCAGTGCAACCAATAAATTGAGGTCGCGGCGATACACATCTTCTAGTTCCACAATGACCACTCTGGAGATAAGGTATTGTTAGTGTAACCGCTAAGAAAAAAAAATCCCGCCTTTCAGCGGGGAAGCCCAAGAAAACTGGGGGATAGTGTCGGAATGTATTTGGAGATGGGGTTAGGTCAACGCCACTAGGAAGGGAAGCGTTAACCTCTATGTTCGTCAGAGGCTTTTGAAAATCGGTGCATCTCTAACCAGATCCCTGTCACGCAGGCCACCATACCGAGCAAAGGCATGAAGGAAGCGTCCGCCGGGGCGCGTAACACAAGCGCGCAAAATGAGATCAAGCAAAGCACCGAGTAAATGGTCAATCGATCCAATGCGGTCAACATAAGCGCTCCTTGCTGGTGTCAACTCAAGTCAGCGTATCCCTGCCTTGAGCTTTAAATGTTACCAAGTTGTTAACTAATTTAAAACAAAATGATCCATTTGCCAAGTGCTTATTGAAGTTTTTTTCACCGCCAGTATTATCAAGCGCCTAATTGACCTGACAAAGAGCGCCCGATGACTATCGATACCACCCAGGCAACCCACACCTTAGAGGCAGAAGGACTTCGCTGTCCGGAGCCCGTTATGATGGTCAGGAAGACAATTCGAAACATGGACGATGGCGATGTATTACTGGTCACAGCGGATGACCCCTCGACCACCCGCGACATCCCGAGTTTTTGTCGTTTTATGGATCACCAGTTGCTGGCTGCGCAGATCGACGCTGTGCCATATCAATACTTGATTAAGAAAGGGGTCGCCTAAGATCTCGCCAACAACAACGATCTCGCAAACAAAAACGGCAGCCCATCAGGCTGCCGTTGTTGATTTGATTCTCTCAATTTCGGGTCGCTATTCGTCGTACTCCAGGCTGCGCACTTCTGCTTGCAGTTTTTGCAACTGCTTTTGCATCGCCCGCATCTCTTCATGCATTGGGATGATGTGCGCGACTCGAATCCAGGCCTCCACCGTGAGACCGGTTAATATAAACGAGCCGGCAACAATAGGCAGCCACATATCGGTCAGTGGGAGTGCCAATAAGCAAAGCGCCAAACCAAAAGTGAACAGATAACTTTGACTTTTCGGTGTGATACCCATGTAACGTGTCAGCATGCATTTGCCCTCTCGCTATCATCGACAGCACTACGTTAACACGCACGCACAGTGGCAAATCAAACCTGGATCACGACTCAGGGCAAATGTTGCCTGTGTGACGCCGAGGCCATCATGGCCATAAGGCCGCGCCTAAAGCGAGCGCGACAAACAGCAGTGCGGTGACTTTACGAATCAAACCCAGCGGCATCTTGTCCGCAGAAAGCTTACCAATCACAACAACCGGCACGTTCGCCGCCAACATACCAATGGTGGTGCCTAAAATGACCCAAGTCAGCGCGTCAGCAAACTGGGCGCCAAGAATCGAGGTCGCAATTTGGGTTTTATCGCCAATCTCAGCAATAAAAAACGCAACAAAGCTTGCGACAAAAGGGCCACGATTGGAAATGGATTCTTCATCATCGAGTTTATCGGGGATCAGCACCCAGCCGGCCATCGCCAAAAAGCTGGCAACAACGACCCACTTGAGTACCTCTGGCGAGAGGTAGTCCGCGACAACCACACCGAGCCACGCCGCAAGGGCATGATTGGCGATGGTGGCAAAAAAGATCGCCGCTATAATCGGGATGGGTTTGCGATACCGACTGGCCAACAATAAAGACAATAATTGGGTTTTGTCGCCAATCTCAGCAAGGGCAACAGTAGTAATAGAAATGGCTAAAACGCTCACGACATGCTCATTGGGGCAGGATTATTATTTTTTACCATAGACAAACCTCGCGCCCCACCCCGGTTCACGATGTTTATCTAAGGTCTTGCTTAATTCATCGGGCGATGAATCTCGAGCGCCACGGTGATTTTGCACCGATTATGTTGACGGTCGAACCAAACAGAAGCCCTCTATTTGGTCAGCTACTCCCCAAAGATGGCGGCAATTCTATCCATCTCACTGAAAAATCTCAAGTCGCAAACGTGCACCTATGCCCAAAGGGGCGTTTGGCGAGATTTCTCATAGAAATGCGACTTTAAGAAAAATTTGGTCATTAAGTCGATAAAATTCCATTAAAGGAGATTTTTCAGCGAGAATTTCTCCCGATTTGCTCTACTCGGACATCGAATATCTCGGTATACTTGATTGTTATTTTTTCTTCATTTAGACAGAACTTTCTCAGAGAATCGCGCGAATACTATGCAAAAATACGACATCAAAACCTTTCAAGGTATGATCCTCGCGCTGCAGGATTATTGGGCCCAACAAGGCTGTACCATTGTTCAACCACTCGACATGGAAGTAGGTGCAGGTACCTCTCACCCAATGACATGTTTGCGCGCCCTTGGCCCAGAGCCAATGTCAACCGCTTACGTTCAGCCTTCTCGTCGTCCTACCGATGGCCGTTACGGTGAAAACCCTAACCGTCTTCAGCACTACTACCAGTTCCAAGTGGCACTTAAACCATCGCCAGACAACATTCAAGAGTTGTACCTAGGCTCACTGGAAGTGTTGGGTATCGACCCGCTAGTCCACGACATCCGTTTCGTTGAAGATAACTGGGAGAACCCAACGCTAGGCGCTTGGGGTCTAGGCTGGGAAGTTTGGCTAAACGGTATGGAAGTGACGCAGTTTACCTACTTCCAACAAGTCGGTGGCTTAGAGTGTAAACCGGTGACTGGTGAGATCACTTACGGTATTGAGCGTCTTGCTATGTACATCCAAGAAGTTGACTCCGTTTACGACCTAGTATGGAACGTCGCACCAGACGGCTCTAACGTGACGTACGGTGATATCTTCCACCAAAACGAAGTGGAGCAGTCAACGTACAACTTTGAGCACGCTGACGTCGATTTCCTATTTAGCTTCTTCGACCAGTGTGAAAAAGAATCGAAAGAACTCCTTGAGCTAGAGAAACCTCTACCTCTACCCGCTTACGAGCGCATCTTGAAAGCGGCGCACGCTTTCAACCTGTTAGACGCACGCAAAGCCATCTCGGTCACCGAGCGCCAACGTTACATCCTTCGTATCCGCAACCTGACCAAGTCTGTTGCAGAAGCCTACTACGCATCACGTGAAGCACTAGGCTTCCCAATGTGCCGTACCCAAGATGCAAAGAGCGAGGAGAAGTAATCATGGCGAAAGAATTTCTAATTGAACTGGGTACTGAAGAGCTACCACCAACGCAACTTCGCACCCTAGCGGAAGCGTTCGCAGCCAACTTCGAAGCTGAACTAAAAGGCGCAGACTTATCACACCAAGGTGTGAAATGGTACGCCGCGCCTCGTCGTCTAGCCCTTAAGGTTTCAGCGCTAGCGGAAGGCCAAGCGGACAAAGTGGTTGAGAAGCGCGGTCCTGCGGTTTCTGTCGCATTCGATGCTGATGGTAACGCGACCAAAGCAGCAGAAGGCTGGGCACGTGGTAACGGCATCACGGTTGAACAAGCTGACCGTCTAGTGACAGACAAAGGCGAATGGCTACTGTTCAAACAAGAAGTGAAAGGCCAAGCAACGTCTGACATCGTAGTCGACCTAGCCGCTAAAGCACTGGGTAACCTACCCATCGCTAAGCCAATGCGTTGGGGTGACAAGACGACTCAGTTTATCCGCCCAGTTAAAACACTGACCATGCTAATGGGCTCTGAGCTGATTGAAGGTGAGATCCTAGGTGTCGCATCAGACCGCACTATCCGTGGTCACCGCTTCATGGGTGAGCAAGAGTTCACTATCGATTCTGCCGAGCAATACCCTGCTATCCTAGAAGAGCGCGGTAAAGTCATGGCCGACTTTGAGGCGCGTAAAGCCATCATCCTTGCTGACTCGCAAAAAGCAGCAGCAGCGGTTGGTGGTACAGCGGATCTAGAAGATGACCTAGTAGAAGAAGTCACCTCTCTGGTTGAATGGCCAGTGGTTCTAACCGCGAAGTTTGAAGAAGAGTTCCTAAAAGTGCCTTCTGAAGCGCTGGTTTACACCATGAAAGGTGACCAGAAATACTTCCCTGTCTATGACGAGAACAAGAAGCTACTGCCTAACTTCATCTTCGTATCGAACATCGAATCGAAAGAGCCTCGCTACGTCATCGAAGGTAACGAGAAGGTGGTGCGTCCACGTCTAGCGGATGCCGAGTTCTTCTTTAACACTGACCGTAAGCGCCCGCTTATCGACCGTCTCCCTGAGCTAGAGCAAGCGATCTTCCAAAAGCAGCTTGGTACTATCAAAGACAAAACTGATCGCATCACTGAACTTGCTGGCTACATCGCTGAGCAGATCGATGCTGACGTTGAAAAATCGAAGCGTGCGGGTCTACTCGCGAAGTGTGACCTAATGACCTCTATGGTATTCGAATTTACCGATACTCAAGGCGTGATGGGCATGCACTACGCAACCCACGATGGTGAAGACGAGCAAGTGGCCCTAGCGCTTTACGAGCAGTACATGCCGCGTTTCGCCGGTGACGCCCTACCAAGCACAGGTATCTCATCTACTGTCGCTATGGCTGACAAGCTCGATACCATTGTAGGTATTTTCGGTATTGGCCAAGCACCTAAAGGCAGCGACCCATTCGCACTGCGCCGCGCATCTCTAGGCGTGCTGCGTATCATCGTCGAAAACGGCTACAACCTAGACCTAACAGACCTTATCGCGAAAGCGCAGTCTCTGTTTGGCGACAAGCTAACCAACGCGAACGTTGCAGACGACGTTATCGACTTCATGCTGGGTCGTTTCAATGCATGGTACAAAGACCAAGGCTTCAGCGTGGACATCATCCAAGCGGTATTGGCGAATCGTCCAACCAAACCAGCAGACTTCGACCAGCGCGTTAAAGCGGTCTCTCACTTCCGTGAGCTAGAAGCCGCGGAAGCACTCGCCGCAGCGAACAAGCGTGTCGGTAACATCCTAGCGAAATTCGATGGTGAGCTGGCCGCAGAGATCGATCTCGCTCTTCTACAAGAAGACGCAGAGAAAGCACTGGCAGAAAGCGTTGAGGTGATGACAGAAGCGCTCGAGCCTGCGTTCGCAACGGGCAACTACCAAGAAGCACTCAGCAAGCTAGCAGGTCTACGTGAGCCTGTGGATGCCTTCTTCGATAACGTCATGGTTATGGCTGATGACGAAGCACTGAAGAAGAACCGTCTAACACTGCTGAACAACCTACGTAACTTGTTCTTGCAGATTGCTGATATTTCTCTTCTGCAGAAATAATCGCGCGTACGGATAGATGACCCCCAGCCCAACTCAATGAGTTGGGCTTTTTTATGCCAACAAAACAGACCAGTTCTGCGCACTAAAATAGTGCTTTGCCTCACATTGCCATTGCTGTATGTTCAAGGATTACTCTATTGGTCAGCCACGCACTGATCAGCACACCCATTCAGTAAAGCAATAATCAGATCAAGGTTAGTGAGTCATGCAGTTCTCAAAGTTTGGTGAAAAATTCAATCAATATTCCGGCATTACCCAATTAATGGACGACCTCAATGATGGTCTACGCACACCCGGCGCCATCATGCTCGGTGGCGGTAACCCTGCGGCCATTCCCGCCATGATTGATTACTTTCACCAAGCCAGCCAAGAGATGCTGACCAGCGGCGAGTGGATTCAAGCGCTCGCCAATTATGATGGCCCACAAGGCAAAGATGCCTTCGTCAAAGCGCTCGCCGCCCTGCTCAAAGAGACCTATGGCTGGGAAGTCAGTGAGAAGAACATCAGCTTAACCAATGGCAGTCAAAGCGGCTTTTTTTACCTGTTTAATTTGCTGGCAGGCACGCAGCCCGATGGCTCACACAAAAAGATTCTGCTGCCGTTAGCGCCTGAGTACATTGGCTATGGGGATGCGGGCATTGATGAGGATATTTTTGTCTCTTACCACCCGGAAATTGAGAAACTCGACAATCGCATGTTCAAATACCACGTCGATTTTGAGCAACTAAAGATCGATGACTCGATTGCGGCGATCTGCGCGTCTCGCCCGACCAACCCGACGGGCAATGTGCTGACCGATGAGGAGATCATCAAGCTCGATAAACTCGCGCGCGACAACCACATTCCGCTCATCATCGACAACGCCTACGGCGTGCCCTTCCCCAACATCATTTTTGAGGAGGTGACGCCCTTTTGGAATGAGAACACCATTCTCTGCATGAGTTTGTCCAAGTTAGGCTTGCCTGGCGTGCGCTGTGGGATTGTGATTGCCAATGAAGCCATCACACAAGCGCTCACCAACATGAATGGCATTATCAGCCTAGCGCCAGGCAGTGTAGGGCCGGCGCTGGCTCACCATATGATTGAAAAAGGCGATCTTCTGCGCTTGAGTGAAGAGGTCATCAAGCCGTTTTATCAGCAGAAATCTCAGCGTGCGGTCGAACTGCTGCAAGAGGCGATTACCGATCCGCGCTTTCGTATTCACAAGCCAGAAGGGGCGATTTTCCTCTGGCTCTGGTTTGATGCACTGCCTATCACCACCATGGAACTCTACCAACGTTTGAAAGCACGCGGGGTGTTGATTGTTCCGGGTGAGTACTTCTTTATCGGCCAAGAAGATGAGTGGGAACATGCGCACCAGTGCCTGCGAATGAACTATGTACAAGACGACGAGATGATGCAAAAAGGCATCCAAATCATCGCGGAAGAAGTGCAAAAAGCCTACCAGCAGGGCTAATCGCCCTAACATTACCAAGCATAAAAAAGAGCGCCGATTGGCGCTCTTTCACTATTTATACCCGCATTTTAGATCCGCAGCATAGCGGCGCACAGGCTCGCTTATTTGTTTTCCAGCAACTGGCTTGAGTTGATGGCAATTTTACGCGGTTGCATCGCTTCAGGAATTTCACGCTCAAGATCAACGTGCAGCAAGCCATTTTCCATACTCGCGCCGGTGACTTTCACATAGTCGGCCAATTGGAACTTGCGCTCAAAATCACGCTCAGCAATGCCTTGGTAAATATAGTTCTTACCCTCTTCCTCTTTACGCTCACCTTTCACAATCAAGGTGTTCTCTTTTTGCGTCAGTTCAAGCTGCTCTTCGGCAAAGCCTGCCACTGCCATGGTAATACGGTAGTGGTTTTCATCTTTCTGTTCGATGTTATACGGAGGGTAACCGCCGGAGCTGTTTTTCGTGCTGTTGGCTTCCATCATATTAAGAAGACGGTCAAAACCAATCGCGTTGCGGTATAAAGGAGTGAAATCTACAGTTCTCATCATACTATCCTCTTGATTAAGCAATAGTCTTAGTCGTGACTGTGTAGGGACGATGATTAACTCGACCCCTAGCGACTAAGGGATTCGTTCACTATTCCTCTGGCTGCCTCTATAGGGCCAGCACGTAGGACATAGCAACAAACTCAGTGTTAACGTGTGCTGTTAAGGCCATCCTCATAGGAGCGATACCTCTTCAGCGAGTCCAGAAGGCCTGTTTCTTCTCATCGGAGCAAGACAGCTTCCCTTTTCAACAATAGATATAGGGATCGGCCAAAATGGTTTCAAGAGGAGAGAGTAAAAAAGTTTCTAGTTCCTAGTTCCTAGAGTGGGACAATGTATTGGATTGAAATGGAAAATAGAAACCAATAAAAAAGCGCAGATCGTTCGATCTGCGCTTTTTCAAATTCTAGGAACTCGCTTCTAGAAACTAGGAACTTTACACATCCAAGTTCGCTACTTTCAACGCGTTCTCTTCGATAAAGTGACGACGAGGCTCAACCTGATCACCCATCAATGTCGTGAAGAGCTGATCAGCGCCAACCGCATCTTCGATGGTCACTTGCATCATACGACGCGTTTCTGGGTCCATGGTGGTTTCCCAAAGTTGATCCGGGTTCATCTCACCCAGACCTTTGTATCGCTGTGTGCTCAATCCGCGGCGAGACTCTTTGATCAGCCACTCTAGCGCTTCCACAAAGCTGCTCACAGGCTGAGTGCGTTCACCACGTTTGATGTACGCGCCCTCTTCAATAAGGCCATTCAGCGCTTCAGAAAGCTCGCCCAACTTGGCAAACTCTTTCGAGTTGATCAAATCGACGCTCAGTGCGTATTCGTGTCTTACGCCATGTGTGCGCACGATGATTTTCGGCAAGTTCAAGCCGAGCTCAGCATGCTGCTCTACTTCATATTGGTACTGACTTGCGCCCACTTCTTTAGCGTTCAACTGCTCAACCAAAGTCTTGGTCCAAGCCTCTACCACAGCAGCGTCATGACACTGCTCTGCGGTCAAACGTGGCACGTAAATCAACTCATGAATCAAGGCGTGCGGGTAACGGCGGCTCATGCGATCCACCAGCTTGATGCCAGCATTGTATTGCTGAACCAGCTTCTCTAGAGATTCACCCGCCAATGCTGGCGCGTCCGCGTTGACGTGCAGCGCTGCGTTGTCTAGGGCCAAAGAGACTTGGTACTGGTTCATCGCTTCTTCATCTTTGATGTACTGCTCTTGCTTACCCTTCTTCACTTTGTACAGCGGTGGCTGAGCGATGTAGACGTAACCACGCTCAATCAGCTCAGGCATTTGACGGTAGAAGAAGGTCAACAGTAGCGTACGGATGTGCGAACCATCGACGTCCGCATCGGTCATGATGATGATGTTGTGGTAACGCAGTTTGTCTGGGTTGTATTCGTCACGACCGATACCACAGCCAAGCGCAGTGATCAGTGTCGCCACCTCTTGAGAAGAGAGCATCTTGTCGAAACGCGCTTTCTCTACGTTCAGGATTTTACCTTTCAGAGGAAGAATCGCTTGGTTCTTACGGTTACGGCCTTGTTTTGCGGAGCCGCCTGCCGAGTCACCCTCCACTATGTAGAGTTCAGACAGTGCTGGATCTTTTTCCTGACAGTCCGCCAATTTACCTGGCAGACCAGCAAGGTCTAGGGCGCCTTTACGGCGAGTCATCTCACGTGCTTTACGCGCCGCATCACGAGCACGTGCTGCATCAATGATCTTGGTACAAACGATTTTTGCTTCTGTTGGATGCTCAACAAGGAACTCTGACAGTTTCTCGCCCATGGCAGACTCAACCGCAGATTTCACTTCAGAAGAAACCAGCTTGTCTTTGGTTTGGCTTGAGAATTTTGGATCAGGTACTTTCACCGAGATAACCGCGGTGAGACCTTCACGCGCATCATCACCAGACGTTGCGGTTTTCGCTTTCTTCGAGAAGCCTTCTTTGTCCATGAACGAGTTCAAGGTACGCGTCAATGCCGCACGGAAACCGGCAAGGTGAGTACCACCATCACGCTGTGGAATATTGTTGGTGAAACAGAAGATATTCTCTTGGTAACCATCATTCCACTGCATCGCCACTTCGACTGCGATGCCATCTTCACGTTCTGAGTTGAAATGGAATACTTTCTCAATAATTGGAGTTTTGTTGGTGTTCAAGTGATCGACAAAGGCTTGAATACCCCCTTCGTACATGAAGTGATCTTGTTTGTCTTCTTCACGCTCATCACGTAACTTGATCGAAACACCAGAGTTTAGGAAAGAGAGCTCACGCAAACGCTTTGCAAGAATGTCGTAATGGAACTCAGTGTTAGAGAACGTCTCTTCACTCGGCCAAAAACGAATTTCTGTGCCCGTTTTTTCTGTCTCACCAATCACAGCCAGTGGCGCTTGAGGTTCACCATGGTGATAAGTTTGAGTGTGAATTTTGCCACCGCGATGGATTGTCAGCGTCACTTTCTTAGACAACGCGTTCACCACCGACACGCCCACACCGTGCAGACCACCCGATACTTTGTACGAGTTGTCATCAAATTTACCGCCTGCGTGAAGCACGGTCATGATCACTTCTGCCGCCGAGACTTTCTCTTCCGGGTGAAGCTCTGTTGGGATACCACGGCCATCATCGTTGACAGAGACAGAGTTATCCTCATGAATGGTCACCACGATGTCTTTACAGTGACCCGCCAACGCTTCATCAATTGAGTTATCTACCACCTCAAAGACCATGTGGTGCAGACCGGTGCCATCATCCGTGTCGCCGATGTACATACCCGGACGCTTACGAACCGCATCCAGACCCTTTAGTACTTTAATACTCGATGAATCGTAATTTTCAGCCATGAGTTATCTTCCGCTATATATTTTGCTCTATTGTGCCATGTTCCACATGGAACATCCTGCCATTTTCATCACGCATGTCGCTGATTTGGCTTTCAGTAATAGAGCTGACAAAAACTTGAGCCCCCGTCTGTTTCAAGCAATCGGCAAGACGCTTGCGACGTTGACTGTCTAATTCAGAGGCAAAGTCATCTATCAAGTAGATGCATTGCTTGCCCGTCATCTCAGTCAGATGTTGGCCTTGTGCGACGCGTAGCGCGCACACCATCAACTTTAACTGACCCCGAGACAGGACATCTTCCACTGGCGTACCATTTACCTTAATGCGTAAATCCGCCTTGTTTGGGCCACTGAAGGTGTAACCCAGCGCCTGGTCGCGCTCAAAGTGGCTCTCGAGAATCGCTTGGTATGGCGTCTCTTTGTCCCAACCACGATAGTACTTGAGCGAGATATCAAACTCAGGCAAAAATGCCCGGCATATCTCTTCGGCTTTGTGCGTCAATTGCTCAACGTACTCACCACGCCAACGACTGATGTTTTCCGCCAGTGTCGCCATCTCTTGATCCCAATAACTGAGCTCTCGATAGCTACGCGCCGTTTTCAGCAGTGCGTTGCGCTGTTTGTTTAGGCGCTTAAAACGCCCCCATGCATCATAAAAGGCCGATTCGGTATGAAATACGCCCCAATCAATAAATGCACGGCGATGTTTCGGCCCATCGGTCAACAGATCAAACCCTTCAGGATGAATCAGTTGCAGTGGTAACACTTGCGCCAACTGGGCTAACTTTTGCCCAGATTGACCGCCTATTTTAACCTCTGTTGAGCCATCACGCTGCTTATTAATGCCAATGGGTAGCTCAAATTGATCCGAGTTCAAAAAACGACCGTGAACAAACAGCTCATCATGGTCATTTTGAATCACTCGCCCGGTCAAACTGCTTTTGAACGACCGACCGTGGCCCAGCAAATAGATGGCTTCCAGGACACTGGTTTTCCCGCTGCCGTTCGGGCCAATAAGAAAGTTAAAGCCTGATGATAACGAGATATCACAGGCTTTGATATTGCGAAACTGCTTAATAACAAGACGAGAGAGCGGCATGCTAGAGTCGGATCGGCATCACCACGTACATGGCACTGTCATCGACGCTGTTCTCAATTAACGCACTGGCGTTGGCATCAGACATCGAGACTCTCACGGTCTCGCAGCGCAGCGTATTAAGCACATCCAGCACATAGCTGACGTTAAAGCCAATCTCAATCGGCTCGCCGTCAAAGTGAACATCGAGCATCTCTTCCGCTTCTTCTTGCTCTGGGTTGTTGGCGGTAATGCGCATTTCGCTGCCATCGAGGTTAACGCGCACGCCACGAAACTTCTCATTCGAGAGGATCGCCGCACGCGAGAACGCTTGGCGCAGCTCATCGCAGCCCGCTTCCAATGTTTTGGTGGTGCTTTGTGGCATCACGCGGCGGTAGTCAGGGAAACGACCGTCCACCAGCTTAGAGGTAAAGACATAATTGTTGACCTCAGCGCGCAGGTTTGAGCTACCAATTTGCAACACCACAGGTTGCTCTGGCGCATCCAGCAACTTAACTAATTCCAGCACCCCTTTACGCGGCACGATGATCTGCTTTTTGGCAAACTCACCGACCAGCGGAGTTTGCGCGACCGCCATACGGTGACCATCGGTGGCCACGCTGCGCAGCGTGGTGTCTTCAATCTCAAACAACATGCCATTGAGGTAGTAACGCACGTCTTGGTTCGCCATCGAAAACTGCGTTTTTTCTACTAGCCCACGCAGTTCACTTTGCGTCAGGGAGAGTTCGACTTCACTCTGCCAATCTTCAATATTTGGAAAATCGCTGGCTGGCAGTGTAGAGAGAGAGAAACGACTACGACCAGAGCGCAGTTGCACGCGATCGCCCTCTAAAACAAAGGTGATCACCGCGTCATCAGGCAGTCCACGGCAAATATCAAGAAACTTACGCGACGGGACAGTCACGCTGCCCGCTTCAAATTCACCTTCAAGCTGCACACGGCTGACCAGCTCGACTTCTAAATCCGTCGCCGTCAACGTCAGTTGGTTATCCACTACTTTGATCAATAAGTTACCAAGGATAGGTAGAGTGGCACGGCCACCTAACGCCCCTGAGACTTGCTGCAGTGGTTTCAGCAGATGACTACGTTGAATGGAAAATTTCATAGCACGCTCTTAAAGAAATCTTGTTGTTGGCGAAGAGAACAAACATGGCCACGATAAGGGATTGAGCCCTACCTTGGCCATGAATATAAACCGTTAGAATAGCGCGATTTACGAAGAAAGAGTACGGATTAAGTTGGAGTAATCCTCTTTAATATCGTGACTCTCTTCACGCAGTTGTTCAATCTTACGACACGCATGCAGTACGGTCGTATGATCGCGGCCACCAAAGGCATCGCCAATTTCTGGCAAGCTGTGGTTGGTCAGCTCTTTAGCCAGCGCCATCGCCAATTGACGAGGTCGCGCAACTGAACGAGAGCGGCGCTTAGAGAGCAGATCCGCCACTTTGATTTTGTAGTATTCCGCGACCGTTTTTTGAATGTTGTCGATGGTGACCAGCTTTTCTTGCAAGGCAAGCAGATCACGCAGGGCTTCACGCACAAAATCGATCGTAATAGGACGACCCGTGAAGTTGGCGTTCGCAATCACGCGATTGAGCGCCCCTTCTAGCTCACGAACGTTGGAGCGCAGACGCTTAGCAATAAAGAACGCCACTTCATCGGCCAGATGGATTTGGTGATCTTCCGCTTTTTTCATCAAGATGGCGACGCGCGTTTCAAGCTCAGGTGGCTCAATGGCGACCGTCAATCCCCAACCGAAGCGGGATTTCAGGCGATCTTCTACGCCGTTGATCTCTTTCGGGTAGCGATCTGAGGTCAAGATGATCTGCTGATTGCCCTCAAGCAAGGCGTTGAAGGTATGGAAGAACTCTTCTTGTGAACGCTCTTTGTTAGCAAAAAACTGAATGTCATCGATCAAGAGGGCATCCACACTGCGGTAGTAACGTTTGAACTCTTCAATCGCGTTGTTTTGCAGCGCTTTCACCATGTCTTGCACAAAACGCTCTGAGTGCATGTAAACCACTTTCGCGTTGGGCTTGTTGTCAACAATCGCATTGCCCACGGCGTGCAGCAAGTGGGTTTTACCCAAACCGGTACCGCCGTACAGAAAGAGCGGGTTGTACGCCGCGCCTGGGTTGTCCGACACCTGACGTGCCGCCGCCAAGCCCAATTGGTTCGATTTACCTTCAACAAAGTTGTTGAACTTATGCTTGGGGTTCACATTAGAGCGGTGGTTGATGTCTGCCATCGCTTGCGGGTCATCATCCCAGGTTTTATGCACAGGCTTACGCGCCTGCAATTGTGCCGGGGCTGACGATTCCGCCGCCACATCGGCCGGGGTGCGTTTGGGTGCAGGTGCCTGCGCTTGCACAGGGCGACTGCCCACCTCAAAACGTAAATGAGGAATATCGTTGCCACAATATTCCTGCAAAAGACGGGTGATGCTGTTGAGGTATTTATCGCGAACCCAATCAAGGACAAAACGGTTGGGCGCAAATAAAGTGAGAGTATTGTCGTTGAGCTCAGCTTGTAAAGGACGGACCCACATGCTGAATTCAGTTGCTGGAAGCTCTTCTTGAAGCTGTTGCAAACATTGCAACCAAAGCGAAGATGACACGATGCCCTCACTCGTAATTCTATGATCGGAAAAGACTGGCAATTTTACCTGTTGATAACCGAGATCGCCAGCGATTGATCGAGGATCCAGTGAATAAGATCGAAGTTATTCACAATATTTCTGCCATTATTGGTGAGATCATCACACCCTGCCCCATTTTTACCCACACATTGATCCACAATGGCGCAATGATCGCAGGATCGTCGATCTGGTGATAACTCTGTGAATGAATAGTTTCACAGCGATCATATCTTGCGGATCTCGGCGCCAGAAGTCGCCCCAAACCCATCAATAGAGCGACAATGATTATCCACAGCTATAATCTTATTCCGCATCCATCTAGATTATGGCAACTTGTTATTTATCTAAATGACAAGGATGACAGTAGTATTTCTCCCTATAAATTTTAGGAGTTGTAAAATGAAAAACTGGATTAAAGCGGCTGTTGCCGTTATCGCACTTTCTGCTGCCACCGTTCAAGCTGCGACTGAGGTCAAAGTGGGTATGTCTGGCCGTTACTTCCCGTTCACCTTCGTTGAGCAAGACAAACTGCAAGGCTTTGAAGTGGATCTGTGGGATGAGATTGGCAAACGTAACGACTACCAAGTAGAGTACGTGACCGCCAACTTCTCAGGTCTGTTTGGTCTGTTAGAAACGGGCCGCATCGACACCATCTCAAACCAGATCACCATGACAGAAGCGCGCCAAGCGAAATACCTGTTTGCTGACCCATACGTCGTAGATGGCGCGCAAATCACCGTACGTAAAGGCAACGACGACATCCAAAGCGTGGAAGATCTCGCAGGTAAAACCGTTGCGGTGAACTTAGGTTCAAACTTTGAGCAACTGCTACGCAGCTACGACAAAGACGGAAAAATCAACATCAAAACCTACGACACAGGTATCGAACACGATGTGGCACTAGGCCGCGCGGATGCGTTTGTTATGGACCGTCTCTCTGCACTTGAGCTAATCAAAAAAACGGGCCTACCACTACAATTAGCCGGTCAGCCGTTTGAAACCATTCAAAACGCATGGCCATTCGTGAACAATGAGAACGGCCAAAAACTGCAAGCAGAAGTGAACAAAGCACTGGCAGAAATGCGTGCTGACGGTACACTAGAGCAAATTTCTCAAAAGTGGTTTGGCGCTGACATTACTCAGTAATCGGCTCCGCCTCCATAAATCCGTTTCGGATTGACGAAAAAACCCACTGCTCTCTTGCTTGCAGTGGGTTTTGTTTTTCTCGCCTTAGTCATTGGGATACGTAATGGGATTCGACTTTAATTACATGCTCAACCTGATGCCAATACTGCTCAAGTACCTTGGCACCACCATGGAAATGGCCACTTGGGGTTTGGTGTTTTCACTAATTTTAGCCGTGATATTGGCCAATATTCGCGTATTTCGCGTCCCAGTGCTCGATCAGTTGAGTCAGCTCTATATCAGCTTCTTCCGTGGTACGCCGCTGTTGGTGCAGCTGTTTCTTCTTTATTATGGCCTGCCACAAATTTTTCCTTTATTGGTGGGACTCGATGCCTTTAGCGCCGCAGTGATTGGCTTAACGCTCCACTTTGCCGCCTATATGGCAGAGAGCATTCGCGCCGCCATCATCGGCATCGATCGCAGCCAAATGGAGGCGAGCTTGTCGGTCGGTATGACCACTCCTCAAGCCATGCGCCGCATTATTTTGCCGCAAGCAACGCGCGTAGCGCTGCCATCGCTGATGAACTACTTTATCGACATGATCAAATCGACCTCGCTTGCTTTTACCCTTGGCGTGGCCGAGATCATGGCCAAAGCGCAGATGGAAGCGTCATCCAGTTTTCGTTTTTTCGAAGCGTTTTTGGCGGTTGCGCTGATTTACTGGGGCGTGGTGGTCATTTTGACCCGCGTGCAGATTTGGGCAGAAGCGAAACTCAATAAGGCGTACGTACGATGATTACATTGACCAATATTCATAAGCGCTTTGGTGACAGCGAAGTACTCAAAGGGATTGATCTCAGCATCAAACAGGGTGAAATCATCGTGATCATCGGCTCAAGTGGTACCGGTAAATCGACGCTGCTTCGCTGTGTGAACTTCCTTGAGAATGCCGATCAAGGCACCATCACCATTGATGATGTCACGGTCGACAGTGCCAAACACACCAAATCGGACGTGTTAGCCCTAAGGCGCAAAACCGGCTTTGTGTTTCAAAACTACGCGCTGTTTGCCCATATGACCGCCAGACAAAACATTGCCGAAGGGCTGATTACCGTGCGTGGCTGGAAAAAAGAGCAAGCGCTGGCTCGCGCGCAGCAAATCCTAGACGACATCGGCCTTAGTGACAAAGGCGACAGCTACCCAGCAGCCCTCTCTGGTGGTCAGCAGCAACGGGTCGGCATTGGCCGAGCGATGGCGCTGCAACCGGAACTGCTGCTGTTTGATGAACCCACCTCAGCCTTAGACCCAGAATGGGTAGGTGAGGTATTGCAATTGATGAAAGATCTCGCCACTAAGCACCAAACCATGCTGGTGGTCACTCATGAAATGCAGTTTGCAAAAGAAGTGGCGGATCGCGTGATCTTTATGGCTGAAGGCCATATTGTTGAGCAGGGATCGCCAGATGAACTCTTCAATCACCCACAAGATCCAAGGCTGAAGAAGTTCTTAAGACAGGTAGGCGCTGAGTAACTATCACTGAAAGGGATCACCGGTAAACACCGACAAGGATCGCCGATAAGGATCCTTTGATCCTTGAGATTTTGCTCACACTACGTATAATCCCCCGGCGCGGAATTTCATCATTGACTCTTAATGTGACAGTGATTACAATTCCGCCTCTTTGTTGAGAGGCGTCGGTTTGTCCTCCTTATCTTAATAAAGAAGACGCTTTGACCCACGCCGGGTTAACATCGACCTAAAACTACTGATCAGTAAAGGTAATTATCATGAAACGCACTTTTCAACCTACAGTTCTAAAGCGCAAGCGTACTCACGGCTTCCGTGCTCGCATGGCAACTAAGAACGGTCGTAAAGTAATTAATGCACGTCGTGCTAAAGGCCGTGCGCGCCTGTCAAAATAATTTTTTATTTTGAATACGTACGCGTTCAATCGGGAGTTACGTTTGTTAACTCCCGAGCATTATCAAAATGTCTTCCAGCAAGCTCACCGAGCTGGCTCACCTCATTTCACCATCATTGCCCGTAACAATACCCTTTCCCATCCAAGACTGGGACTAGCGGTACCTAAAAAGCAAATCAAAACTGCCGTTGGCCGTAATCGCTTTAAACGCCTTGCTCGCGAAAGTTTTCGTAACAAACAACACCAACTTCCTAATAAAGATTTTGTTGTTATTGCCAAGAAAAGCGCGCAAGATCTCAGCAATGATGAAATTTTCGCCCTGTTTGATAAATTATGGCAGCGTCTGTCTCGCCCTTCACGTGGCTAGCCATCGGGCTGGTCCGTCTCTATCAAGGCCTGATTAGTCCTCTTATTGGGCCGCGCTGTCGTTTTACTCCAACCTGTTCTACCTATGCCATTGAAGCGTTGAAAGCTCACGGTTTTGTAAAAGGGTGTTGGTTATCAAGCAAACGTCTATTAAAATGCCACCCTTTGAATGAAGGTGGCTATGACCCCGTTCCACCAGCCCAAACACAAGACAGAGATAAATAACGATGGATTCTCAACGTAATATCCTGTTAATCGCGCTAGCACTGGTTTCTTTCCTCTTGTTCCAACAATGGCAAGTCGCAAAGAACCCAGCACCGCAGCCGGTTGAGCAGGCACAATCAAGCAGTACTTTACCTGCACCATCTTTTGCAGATGAGCTTGATCCCGCACCGTCACAACAAGCTTCAGCAAAAACCATCACCGTAACCACTGACGTTTTGACGTTAACCATTGATACGGTAGGTGGTGATGTGGTTCATGCAGACCTAAACCAGTACTCCGCTGAACTTGATTCCACCGATCCATTCGTTCTTCTCAAAAACGAAGCGGGCCACCAGTTCATCGCTCAAAGTGGCCTTGTTGGCCCACAGGGCATTGACCTAAGCAGCTCGAATCGTCCGCAATACGCCGTTGATGCCGACAGCTTTACCTTGGCAGAAGGTCAAGATGAGCTACGCATTCCAATGACGTACGCGGCCAACGGTCTTGAATACACCAAAACCTACATCCTAAAGCGTGACAGCTACGCAGTGGATGTCGAATTTGATGTTCGCAACCTATCAGGCAACAACGCGACCTTTGGTATGTACGCGCATCTTCGTCAAAACCTGATGGACGATGGTGGCAGCATCACTATGCCAACTTACCGTGGCGGTGCGTACTCCAGTGACGACACTCGTTACAAAAAGTACAGCTTCGATGATATGCAAAGCCGTAATCTGTCGATCACCTTACCGAATGGTCAAGGTTGGGCGGCGATGATCCAACACTACTTTGCGAGTGCATGGATCCCACGCAATGAGCCTGGCACCAACCTCTACACGCGTGTAATTGGTAACATGGGCGACATCGGCGTTCGCATGCCAAACAAAACCATCGCTGATGGTGAGTCTGCACAATTCAACGCCACGCTGTGGGTGGGTCCAAAACTGCAAGACGCAATGGCAGAAACGGCACCTAACCTAGACTTGGTGGTCGATTACGGTTGGCTATGGTTCATCGCTAAGCCACTGCACACTTTGCTCTCTTTCATTCAGAGCTTTGCGGTGAACTGGGGTGTCTCTATCATGATCCTCACGTTCATTGTCCGTGGTGCCATGTACCCACTGACCAAAGCCCAATACACCTCAATGGCGAAAATGCGTATGCTTCAGCCTAAGCTGCAAGCGATGCGTGAGCGTATCGGTGATGACCGTCAGCGCATGAGCCAAGAGATGATGGAGCTGTATAAGAAAGAGAAAGTGAACCCACTGGGTGGCTGTCTACCGCTTATTCTCCAGATGCCGATCTTCATCGCTCTCTACTGGGCATTGATGGAATCGGTCGAGCTTCGTCACTCGCCGTTCTTCGGTTGGATTCACGACCTCTCTGCGCAAGACCCATACTACATCTTGCCGCTACTGATGGGTGCGTCGATGTTCCTCATCCAGAAGATGAGCCCAACCACAGTGACAGACCCAATGCAGCAGAAGATCATGACCTTTATGCCGGTGATGTTTACCTTCTTCTTCCTGTTCTTCCCGTCTGGTCTAGTACTTTACTGGTTGGTTTCGAACGTGGTAACACTTATCCAGCAAACGCTCATTTACAAGGCGCTGGAGAAAAAAGGCTTACATTCGAAGTAACAGCTAAGCATCATCAAAAGGCGGCCAAAAGGTCGCCTTTTTGTTTTGCGCTGTTTACAATTTGCTGACGACCATTGCGCCATACAGATTCAGCGCCTAATTCGCTGTTTATTGACCATAGAGATAATCTTATGACCACAGAGACCATCGTAGCCCAAGCCACCGCCCCAGGCCGAGGCGGTGTCGGCATCATTCGCGTGTCAGGCCCGCTTGCCGAGCAAGTGGCTATCGCGGTGACCGGCAAATCACTGCGTCCTCGCTACGCCGAATATTTGCCGTTTATGGCCCAAGATGGCAGCCAACTAGACCAAGGCATTGCACTCTATTTCCCCAATCCCCACTCGTTCACGGGCGAAGATGTCCTTGAACTGCAAGGGCATGGCGGCCCTGTTGTGATGGACATGCTGATCAAACGCATCGTCGATATTCCGGGGATTCGCATCGCACGCCCAGGGGAATTTTCCGAGCGCGCGTTTTTAAATGACAAGCTCGATTTGGCGCAAGCCGAAGCGATCGCCGATTTGATTGATGCGAGCTCAGAAGAAGCGGCTAAATCGGCGCTCCAATCGCTTCAGGGCGCGTTCTCGGGCCGAATTAATACCCTGGTCGAGTCACTGATTCATCTGCGTATCTACGTTGAAGCCGCGATTGATTTCCCCGAGGAAGAGATCGATTTTCTCGCCGATGGTAAAGTCGCCGCCGATCTGCAAACCATCATCGACAACCTAGAAGCCGTGCGCAAAGAGGCCAACCAAGGCGCCATCATGCGTGAAGGGATGAAAGTGGTGATCGCTGGTCGACCTAACGCCGGTAAATCCAGCCTACTCAATGCGCTATCAGGCAAGGAATCTGCGATTGTGACCGACATTGCAGGCACAACGCGTGACGTGCTGCGCGAGCACATCCACATTGACGGCATGCCTTTGCACATTATTGATACCGCTGGGCTGCGTGATGCGTCGGATGAAGTGGAAAAAATCGGTATCGAGCGCGCTTGGGATGAAATTGCCCAAGCAGATCGCGTGCTATTTATGGTCGATGGCACCACCACCGACGCCACCGATCCCAAAGAGATTTGGCCGGATTTTGTCGATCGTCTGCCCGACAGCATCGGCATGACAGTGATCCGCAATAAAGCCGATCAAACTGGCGAGGAACTTGGGATCTGCCATGTGAACACACCGACGCTGATCCGCTTATCCGCGAAAACTGGCGCTGGCGTCGATGCACTACGCACTCACCTGAAAGCCTGTATGGGCTTCTCCGGCGGCAGTGAAGGTGGCTTTATGGCCCGCCGCCGCCATCTCGATGCACTCGCCAAAGCGGCTGAGCACCTCGATATCGGTCAGCAGCAACTTGAAGGCTACATGGCCGGAGAAATCCTCGCAGAAGAGCTGCGTATCGCTCAGCAGCATCTCAATGAGATCACTGGCGAATTCAGCTCTGATGACCTATTAGGCAGAATTTTCTCTTCATTCTGTATCGGTAAATAACTCACAATGCGCGGCACACGGTCGCGCTTTTTATTGGCGTAAGGAAAACCCATGATCCACATAATAACAGGCAGTACCTTAGGCGGAGCCGAATACGTTGGCGATCACCTTAGTGATCTGCTGATTGAACAAGGCTTTGAAACCACAATCCACAACCAACCGGATCTGAATGAGATAGAGGCACAAGGCACTTGGCTCATCATCACTTCAACCCACGGTGCGGGCGAATACCCAGACAACATTCAGCCCTTCATTGCCGCGCTGCAAAACACACCGCCAAATATGGCGAACGTCAACTATGCGGTGATCGCGATTGGTGATTCGAGCTACGATACCTTTTGCGCAGCAGGCCAACATGCCTACGCCCTATTGGAAGACATAGGTGCCACGCCGCTCGCGGAGTGCGTTACGATTGATGTCCTTAGCCATGACGTACCAGAAGATGCTGCACAAGCCTGGCTAGAAACTCATATCGACCGTTTCTGATCCCCCTTCTCGGCCAGTATTGTGCGCAGTATTGGCCGATGTTCACCTCACCTTCTCTTTTCCTCTCGTACTGTTCGCTGCTTTTTTAGCCAAAACATCTGTGGATAACTAAAATGATATCCCGTTATCTTCCTTTAGTTATCCAAATAACAACTTTTACCTTTGCCAACCCCTGTGTATAACCATCGATTTTGATCCCAGGTAATCCTCGATCTGATCAAGGTAAGATCACATGATGTGATCATAAAAAGATCCATGATCTTGTTGATCATTTTTTAGTTATCCACAGAGATCTTCGATCCTAATAGTAGATCTAATAAAAGATCATATATATAGATCTTATATATATAAGAGTTTCAGCCCTTTAAGACAAAAGCGTCAAAAGCATTTTCTCTCCCTTGGAAAGAAGGTAGAATAACGCTCTTTTAACTTTTCTATTGCTTGATTGAATACCTGAGGTCAGTTCATGCTTTATCACGAAAACTTTGACGTCATCGTTGTCGGTGGCGGTCATGCAGGAACGGAAGCCGCCCTCGCGTCTGCACGTACAGGTCAAAAGACGCTGTTGCTGACGCACAATATCGACACACTAGGACAGATGTCATGTAACCCTGCCATTGGTGGGATCGGTAAAGGCCATCTTGTCAAAGAGGTCGATGCAATGGGCGGTTTGATGGCACAAGCCATCGACCACGCAGGTATTCAATTTCGTACACTCAACGCTTCCAAAGGCCCAGCGGTACGCGCCACTCGCGCTCAAGCGGATCGTGCTTTGTACAAAGCGTATGTTCGCCATGCGTTGGAAAATGCGCCAAACCTAACACTATTCCAACAATCGGTGGATGACCTGATTGTTGAAAACGAAGTGGCGGTGGGTGTAGTGACTCAAATGGGTCTCAAGTTTCGCGCCAAAGCAGTGGTGCTCACCGTCGGGACATTCCTAGGTGGCAAGATCCACATTGGCATGGAAAGCGCTTCTGGTGGCCGCGCTGGGGATCCGCCATCGATCGCGCTTGCGGATCGTCTGCGTGAATTACCGTTCCGCGTTGATCGTTTGAAAACCGGTACGCCTCCGCGCATCGATGCACGCAGTGTGGATTTCTCACAGCTAGAAGTGCAACACGGTGACAACCCGACTCCAGTATTCTCGTTTTTAGGCGATCGTCGCCAACATCCGGCGCAGATCCCGTGTTACATCACGCACACCAACGAGAGCACCCACGAAGTGATCCGCAACAACCTCGATCGTAGCCCGATGTACGCCGGGGTGATTGAAGGGATTGGGCCACGTTACTGTCCTTCGATTGAAGACAAAGTGATGCGCTTTGCGGATAAGAACAGCCACCAGATTTTCATTGAGCCGGAAGGCTTGACGACACACGAACTCTACCCGAATGGTATTTCCACCAGCTTGCCGTTCGATGTTCAGGTTCAAATCGTGCGTTCAATGAAAGGGTTTGAAAACGCGCACATCGTGCGTCCGGGATACGCGATCGAGTACGATTTCTTCGACCCGCGTGATCTCAAGCAAACCTATGAAACCAAATTTATATCTGGTCTGTTCTTTGCAGGCCAGATCAACGGTACCACCGGTTACGAAGAAGCGGCGGCACAAGGTTTGATGGCCGGTTTGAACGCCAGTTTGCACAGCCAGGGCAAAGAAGGTTGGAACCCACGACGCGACCAAGCTTACATGGGCGTGTTGATTGATGACCTCTCGACCATGGGCACGAAAGAACCTTACCGTATGTTCACCTCACGTGCCGAGTACCGTTTGCTGCTGCGTGAAGACAACGCCGATCTGCGTTTGACAGAAAAAGCGCATGAATTGGGCTTAGTGAGTGAGGCGCGTTGGACGCGATTCAATCAAAAGATCGTGCAGATGGAAAAAGAGCGTCAGCGCCTACAAGATATCTGGATCAACCCGAAATCGGCGGGGATCGATGCGCTGAACGATCTACTGAAAACTCCGTTAGTGCGTGAAGCAAGCGGTGAAGATCTTCTTCGTCGACCTGAAATCACCTATCAGCAGCTGACCTCGCTAGAGACCTTCCAGCCTGCATTGGATGATCAGCAAGCGGCAGAGCAAGTGGAGATACAAGTCAAGTACGAAGGTTACATCAAGCGTCAGCAAGACGAGATTGAGAAATCACTGCGTCATGAACACACCAAGTTGCCGCTCGATTTGGATTACCGACAAGTGAAAGGTTTGTCGAACGAAGTGATTGCCAAGCTGTCAGAAGCCAAACCTGAGTCGATTGGTATTGCTTCTCGTATCTCAGGTATTACGCCAGCCGCGATCTCCATTTTGTTGGTGCATTTGAAAAAGCACGGTATGTTGAAAAAAGGTGAGGAAGCGGCATGAGCGCACTACGTGACAAACTCGATGCGCTGATCGCGACCACTGACTTGCAGGTCTCTGATGCGCAACGCGAGCAGTTGGTGGGCTATGTGGCAATGCTGGACAAGTGGAACAAAGCCTACAACCTGACCTCAGTGCGTGACCCGTTTGAGATGTTAGTTAAACACATCTTGGATAGTATTGTTGTGAGTACTCACTTAGTCGGTGAGCGCTTTATCGATGTCGGCACTGGCCCTGGATTGCCAGGGATCCCTTTGGCGATCATGCACCCAGAGAAAACCTTTTATTTGCTCGACAGTCTCGGCAAACGCATTCGCTTTATCAAACAAGTGCTGCATGAGCTGGGGATAAAAAACGTGACGCCGATTCAAAGTCGCGTCGAAGAGTTTCAACCAGAAGAGAAGTTTGACGCTGTTCTAAGTCGCGCATTCGCTTCTATGGTAGACATGGTCAGTTGGTGTCATCACCTTCCAAAAGCGGAGTCAGGCGTGTTTCTGGCGCTGAAAGGTCAATTGCCTCAGGATGAGATTGAACAATTGCCCGACTGGTGTTCTGTGAGCGAGATCAAAGCTTTGAATGTTCCAGAGTTGGAAGGCGAGCGTCATCTAGTAATCTTATCGCGCAAGGATTAATAGCGAGGTTCACTGTGGGAAAAATCGTAGCAATTGCTAACCAAAAAGGTGGCGTGGGTAAAACAACGACCTGTGTCAACTTAGCCGCATCTATGGCTGCGACTAAGCGCAAAGTGTTGGTCATTGACCTCGACCCACAAGGAAACGCAACCATGGCAAGCGGTGTCGACAAATACCAAGTCGACGCCACCGCCTACGAACTGCTGGTTGAAGACGTACCGTTCGAAGAGGTGGTCTGTCGTAAGACGTCTGGCAATTACGATTTGATCGCGGCCAACGGTGATGTCACCGCCGCAGAAATCAAATTAATGGAAGTGTTTGCCCGCGAAGTGCGTCTCAAGCACGCATTATCCTCCGTTCGTGATAACTATGATTTCATCTTTATCGATTGTCCTCCGTCGCTAAACCTTCTTACAATCAATGCTATGGCTGCAGCTGATTCCGTCTTGGTTCCGATGCAGTGCGAGTATTTCGCGTTAGAAGGGTTAACGGCATTGATGGATACGATCAGCAAGCTCGCTGCTGTCGTCAACGAAAATCTAAAAATCGAGGGCTTGTTACGCACCATGTATGACCCGCGTAATCGCCTCTCGAATGAAGTGTCCGATCAACTCAAAAAGCACTTTGGCAACAAAGTGTACCGCACTGTTATTCCCCGAAATGTTCGCTTGGCCGAAGCGCCGAGTCATGGCAAACCTGCCATGTATTACGACAAGTATTCAGCGGGCGCAAAAGCGTACCTTGCCCTTGCTGGAGAAATGCTTCGCCGCGAAGAAGTACCCGCATAATCAACCGAAGGATTCCGTCTTATGTCTAAACGTGGTTTAGGTAAAGGGCTTGACGCTCTGCTATCGACCAGCTCACTGGCGCGTGAGAAACAGCAAAGTGCGCTCAATAGCCAAGCGTTGTCGTCCGATGGGCATTTGACTGAACTGAGTATCAATGCGTTACAACCGGGCGTGTATCAGCCCCGCAAAGAGATGGAGCCTGAAGCGCTCGAAGAGTTGGCCTCATCGATAGAGTCGCAAGGGATTATCCAGCCGATTGTTGTGCGTCAGGTTGAGGCGGACAAATACGAAATCATCGCTGGCGAACGTCGCTGGCGTGCGGCGCGTAAAGCCGGTCTCAAGCAAGTGCCTTGCGTGGTCAAAAATGTCGAAGACCGTGCGGCGGTTGCGATGGCATTGATTGAAAACATTCAGCGCGAAGACCTCAATGCAATTGAAGAAGCCCAAGCATTGGAGCGTCTTCAAGACGAATTTGAATTGACTCATCAGCAAGTGGCGGATGCGATTGGCAAGTCACGCACCACTGTGAGTAACTTGTTAAGACTCAACCAGTTAGATAATGAAGTGAAAGCCTTGATGTCGGCCAAATTGATTGAGATGGGCCATGCTCGCGCGCTACTGGCGTTAGAAGCCACGCAGCAAGTGGCGCTCGCCAATCACGTTGCCAAGAAAAAACTGACGGTGCGTCAAACAGAAAACTTAGTAAAAAAGACGCTCCAGGGCGAAGTTGAATCAACCACGCCAAAACCAGAAATTGATAACACGACGGAGTTATCGTTAAAGCATTTGTCTGAACAATTAAACACAAAAGTTGCCCTACAAATGTCAACAAAAGGCGATGGTAAAATTGTCATCAACTTTGCAGACAATGAGCAACTTCAATCGATGTTAAAACAACTACAAAACATCGATTCCGCTTCCTAGCTCACACTTCCTAGTAGGAATAAAGCTTATCACCGAAGCAATTATTGTGTTTTTGGGTAGGAGCTATATAATTTTCGTGCTTTTTTTCACCATGCATTGACTGTGATCAATGCGGTGTTAGATACAGAAACAGGTGCTTTTGATGTTTAGTGCAAATCGAAGCAAGCAAGGAAGAGCTGCTTTTAGACTCGTCCACCTCCAGCTGATATTTGTGCTCCTCATCGGGAGCTTGGCTTATGTGATGATCAGCCCTGAAACGGCTCGCTTTGTTTTAAAAGGCGGCTTTATCGCGGTGATGGGTAATTACATTTATGCCCTGTTTACGTTTTTCCCTAAACCAGGGTCCGATGGGAAAGTTCTCCTTGGCTTCCTGATGGTGGGATGGGCGTTAAAGCTGGTGTTTACCATAGTGATGTTTGTGTTGGTGTTTTCTGTCAACGAGTTCCTCAAACCTGGGGCGTTCTTTACAGGTTACAAGCTCACACTGCTGATCTTCTGGTTATCACCAATTTTATTTTTTCATAAAAATGGGATTAACCATGGCTGATACTCCGCAGGAATATATTCAGCACCACCTAACCAACGCGAAGATTTGTGTGGTTGATGGTGGCGTAGCAACCAACTATGGTTGTGCCGACGCTGGGTTCTGGACCTTACATTGGGATTCATTGTTGTTCTCTGTTGGTCTGGGTGCACTATTTTTGTGGTTGTTTTATCGTGTCGGAAAAAATGCAACCACAGGCACGCCTGGTAAGCTGCAATGTTTTATCGAAATGGTCGTAGAGCAAGTCGATGCCATTGTAAAAGATGCTTTCCATGGTCGTGATAAATTAGTCGCACCACTAGCTCTCACCTTGTTTGTGTGGATTTTCCTCATGAACTTGATGGATCTAGTACCCGTTGACTTTATTCCTCATCTAATGGGGGCGGCTGGCTTTGAGTACTTTAAGATCGTACCAACGGTTGACTTAAACATCACGCTAGCACTTGCATTAGGTGTCCTAGTACTGACGGTGGTTTACTACATCAAGTACAAAGGATTTAAAGGATTTGTGAAAGAATTTACGCTTCACCCAATTAACAATAAAGCGTTAATTCCTTTCAACTTAGTTTTGGAAAGTGTCTCATTGCTGGCTAAGCCGGTGTCTCTTTCTTTACGTCTTTACGGCAACATGTACTCGGGCGAGTTGATCTTTATCCTGATCGCTGTGACCTACGGTGCTGGTGTTGTATTGGGTGGATTAGGTGTCGTCGCGCACGTCATTTGGGCAATCTTCCACATATTAGTAATTGTTTTACAAGCCTTCATTTTTACAATGCTGACTGTTGTTTACCTCAGCATGGCAAGTAACGATTCACATTAATTTTTACCTAACTTTTTTATCAAATCTGATTTGGAGATAATTATGGAAATTTATTTGGTTGTAGGTCTACTACTAGGCATGTGTGCTATCGCAACAGGTTTTGGTTTCGCGATCCTTGGTGGTAAGTTCCTTGAGTCAGTTGCTCGCCAGCCAGAAATGGCGCCTGTTCTACAAACCAACATGTTCATCATCGCGGGTCTATTGGATGCGGTTCCAATGATCGGTGTTGGTATCTCTATGTACATGCTATTCGCACTGTAATAGACCTCTCTTATTCATTCATGATACGTCGTTTCGATGTTTCGAAACTAAGAATAGGTAAAGGAGGGTCATTGTGAATATCAATGCTACTCTGCTGGGACAAGCAATAGCATTTCTAATTTTTGTGTGGTTCTGCATGAAGTTCGTGTGGCCACCATTAATTGCTGCTATTGAAGAACGCCAAAAGAAGATCTCTGAAGGTCTAGAGTCGGCGGCACGTGCGGACAAAGCGTTAGAGCTTGCCAAGCACAATGCGGCAGACCAGCTGAAAGACGCGAAGAAACAAGCATTAGAAATCATCGAGCAAGCGAACAAACGCAAAGCTCAGATTTTGGATGAAGCCCGCAACGAAGCTACTGTCGAGCGAGATCATATTCTTTCTCAAGGTAAAGCTGAGCTGGAAGCAGAAACATTGCGTGCGCGCAATGAGCTGAAGAAAGACGTGGCGAGCTTAGTGATTCTTGGCGCAGAGAAAGTGATCGAGCGTTCTATTGATCCAGCTGCACATCAAGACATCCTTGATAGTATTTCAGCAAAACTATAACAAGAGGGCATCAGTATGTCGGATTTGACAACTATTGCTCGACCATATGCTAAGGCTGCATACGGCTTTGCGAGTGATAACAGTGCCATTGAACAATGGTCACAGATGCTTGCATTTGCCAAAGAGATGTCTTCAGTGAAAGAGCTAAAGACCGCTGCTTTGAGTTTGCAGCCTGAGCAACTAGTGCAATTGTATGTTGATGTTGGCGGGGAATACTTTGATGAACCCTTTCAAAACTTTTTGAAAGTGGTGATCGAGAATCGTCGCACCTCAGCGTTAAGTGATATTTATCAGCAGTACAAGAAACTGGCAGACAAGGCTTCAAATACGAAAGAGGTGACGGTTACGACGTCTACTGAATTGTCTGAAGCGCAAAAGTCGCAGCTTATCGCCAGCCTTGAACAGCGTTTTGGTGGCACAGTGAAATTAAACTGTATCGTTGATGCGCACTTGATCGGCGGCGCGGTTATCCGTGATGGCGATACTGTGTTGGATAACTCACTCGTTAGCCGTTTAACTCGTCTTAAAGACGTTATTAAGTCTTAAATTAGGGGAATTGGAGCAATGCAACTTAATTCCACGGAAATTAGCGAACTGATTAGACAGCGCATTGAAAAATTCAATGTCGTGTCTGAAGTTCGTAATGAGGGTACGATCGTCTCTGTAAGTGACGGTATTCTCCGCATTCACGGTCTTGAAGATGTGATGCAAGGTGAAATGATCGAGCTTCCAGGTGATCGTTTTGCATTGGCATTAAACCTAGAGCGCGACTCTGTTGGTGCTGTAGTGATGGGCCCGTACGCAGACCTTAAAGAAGGGATGAAAGTGACGGGTACTGGACGCATCCTTGAAGTACCTGTAGGCCCTGAGCTACTTGGCCGTGTGGTTAACACACTGGGTCAACCAATTGATGGCAAAGGTCCTATCGATGCGAAACTGAGCTCACCAGTTGAAGTGATTGCACCAGGTGTTATCGACCGTAAGTCGGTTGATCAGCCTGTTCAAACCGGTTACAAGTCTGTTGACTCAATGATCCCAATCGGTCGTGGTCAGCGTGAGCTTATCATCGGTGACCGTCAGACTGGTAAAACGGCGATGGCGATCGATGCCATCATCAACCAGAAAGACTCGGGTATTTTCTCTATCTACGTAGCGATTGGTCAGAAAGCATCGACCATTGCTAACGTGGTCCGCAAACTAGAAGAGCACGGCGCACTGCAGAACACGATTGTGGTCGTAGCATCGGCTTCTGAATCTGCAGCGCTTCAATACCTAGCGCCATACGCAGGTTGTGCGATGGGTGAGTACTTCCGTGACCGCGGTGAAGATGCACTGATTGTTTACGATGACCTGTCTAAACAAGCGGTCGCTTACCGTCAGATCTCTCTACTCCTAAAACGTCCACCAGGCCGTGAGGCTTTCCCGGGTGACGTATTCTACCTCCACTCACGTCTACTAGAGCGCGCTGCGCGAGTCAACGAAGAGTACGTAGAGCGTTTCACCAACGGTGAAGTGAAAGGTAAGACAGGCTCTCTGACTGCGCTACCTATCATCGAAACTCAAGCGGGTGACGTATCGGCATTCGTACCGACCAACGTAATCTCGATTACCGACGGTCAGATCTTCCTACAAACTGAGCTGTTCAACGCGGGTGTACGCCCAGCGGTTGACCCAGGTATCTCAGTATCTCGTGTAGGTGGTTCGGCTCAGACGAAAATCATCAAGAAACTGTCAGGTGGTATCCGTACTGCATTGGCGGCATACCGTGAATTGGCTGCGTTTGCTCAGTTCTCATCGGATCTTGATGCAGCGACGAAACGCCAGCTAAATCACGGTCAGAAAGTGACTGAGTTGATGAAGCAGCAGCAGTACGCGCCAATGTCAGTGTTTGACCAAGCATTGTCTATTTTCGCGGCGGAACGTGGCTATCTCGATGATATCGAGCTCAACAAAGTCCTCGACTTTGAAGGTGCTCTACTATCGTATGCTCGTGCTCAGCATGCAGATTTTGCAGCTGAGATCGACAAGTCTGGCGCTTACAACGATGAAATCGAAGCTCAACTGAAAGCCTTGGTTGATGATTTCAAAGCAACCCAAACTTGGTAATTACAAGCAAGTTTTGTAATTAACGGAGAGTAACGATGGCCAATACAAAAGAAATTCGTAGCAAGATTGGTAGTGTCAAAAGCACTCAAAAAATCACGAAAGCGATGGAAATGGTAGCGGCTTCCAAAATGCGTCGTACGCAAGATGCAATGGAAGGCCCTCGTCCTTACGCTGAAATAATACGTAAAGTCATTGGTCATTTAGCGCACGGTACCTTGGAATACAAACATCCATTCCTTGTGGAACGTGGCGCTAAGCGCGTTGGGTATATTGTGGTATCGACCGATCGTGGTCTTTGTGGCGGCTTGAACATTAACTTGTTCAAGCAAGCCGTCAAGGAGATGAACGATTGGTCGAATCAAGGTGTAGAGATTGAGCTGGCAGTGATCGGTTCAAAAGCCACATCTTACTTCAATAGCATAGGTGCGAAGATTGTCGCTCAAACCTCAGGTTTGGGAGACACGCCATCATTAGATGATCTGATCGGTTCTATCAAAGTCATGCTTAAGAAGTATGAAGAGGGTGAAATCGATCGCTTGTACCTAGTGTTCAATGAGTTTGTGAACTCAATGACACAGCAACCCAAAATTGATCAATTAATACCTTTGCCTAAGTCCATGAGTGACGATGAGTCGTTCAAGCATGCGTGGAGCTATATGTTTGAGTCAGACCAAAAGGTTCTGCTCAATACCTTGATGTCTCGTTATATCGAGTCTCAGGTGTACCAGGCTGTGGTTGAAAACTTAGCGTGCGAAATGGCTGCTCGTATGATTGCTATGAAAGCAGCATCTGACAATGCTGGAAACTTGATCGATGAACTAGAGCTTGTGTACAACAAAGCCCGTCAAGCGGCGATTACACAAGAGCTATCCGAGATCGTTTCTGGTGCGGCAGCAGTGTAATTTAGGCAGATTAAATTTAGAGGATTAACGATGGCTACAGGTAAGATCGTACAGATCATCGGTGCGGTAGTCGACGTAGAGTTCCCACAGAGCGATGTACCAAGTGTATATGACGCTCTAAACGTTACGGACTCAAAAGAGCGTCTTGTTCTTGAAGTTCAGCAACAGCTAGGCGGTGGCGTAGTTCGTTGTATCGTGATGGGTAGCTCTGATGGTTTACGTCGCGGAGTGGAAGTGGTTAACACAGGCGCTCCAATTTCAGTACCAGTAGGTACTAAGACCCTAGGTCGTATCATGAACGTTCTAGGTGACGCGATTGACGAGCGTGGCGAAATCGGTGCAGAAGAGGTTTACTCTATCCACCGTCAAGCGCCAAGCTACGAAGAGCAATCAAACGAGACAGCGCTTCTAGAAACCGGCGTAAAAGTAATCGACCTAGTTTGTCCATTCGCTAAGGGTGGTAAAATCGGTCTATTCGGTGGTGCAGGTGTAGGTAAGACCGTTAACATGATGGAACTTATCAACAACATCGCACTACAACACTCTGGTCTTTCTGTATTTGCGGGTGTAGGTGAGCGTACTCGTGAGGGTAACGACTTCTACTACGAAATGCAGGAAGCGGGCGTAGTAAACATCGAAAAACCTGAAGAATCAAAGGTTGCGATGGTTTACGGTCAGATGAACGAGCCACCAGGCAACCGTCTACGTGTTGCACTGACAGGTCTAACGATGGCTGAGCGTTTCCGTGACGAAGGCCGTGACGTTCTACTGTTCGTTGATAACATCTACCGTTACACGCTGGCGGGTACGGAAGTATCTGCACTGCTAGGTCGTATGCCTTCAGCGGTAGGTTACCAGCCAACTCTTGCAGAAGAGATGGGTGTACTTCAGGAGCGTATCACGTCAACAAAAGCGGGTTCTATCACGTCTGTACAGGCGGTATACGTACCAGCGGATGACTTGACTGACCCGTCTCCAGCCACCACGTTCGCGCACTTGGATGCAACGGTTGTACTTAACCGTAACATCGCAGCTATGGGTCTATACCCAGCGATCGACCCACTTGACTCAACGTCTCGTCAGCTTGACCCATTAGTGGTTGGTCAAGAACACTACGACATCGCTCGTGGCGTCCAGCAGACACTTCAGCGCTACAAAGAGCTGAAAGACATCATCGCTATCCTAGGTATGGACGAGCTATCTGAAGAAGATAAGCAAGTCGTATCTCGTGCGCGTAAGATTGAGCGTTTCTTGACTCAGCCTTACCACGTAGCGGAAGTCTTCACGGGTGACCCGGGTGTATACGTACCTCTTACAGAGACACTTCGTGGCTTTAAAGGTCTTCTTTCTGGTGAGTATGATGATATTCCTGAGCAGGCATTTATGTACTGCGGAAGCATCGACGACGCTCTAGAAAACGCGAAGAAGATGTAAGCGAAGACTTTAAGGAGGCGTTATGACTGCATCAGTGACCTTTAACCTAGACGTTGTGAGTGCCGAAGAGCGTATTTTCTCTGGCTATGCTCGCAGCATTCAAGTTTCAGGTGAAGAGGGTGATCTCGGTGTTTTAGCGGGTCATACTCCGTTGTTGACGCTGATTCGTCCTGGTATGGTTCGCATCGTAACAAAGAAAGGTAAGGAAGAAATTATTTACCTTTCGGGCGGTATTCTTGAAGTACAGGCTCACGATGTCACCATCTTGGCGGATACCGCTGTTCGAGGTGAAGACCTAGACAAAGCAAAAGCGGAAGAAGCAAAACAGCGTGCAGAAGAGCTGATCAACCTACCTCACGGTGATGTTGATTACGCGAAAGCTGCGGCTGAGCTGGCGAAAGCGGTCGCTCAATTGAAAGTCATTGAGCTCGTGAGACGCAGCAGCCGTCGCTAGTATGATTGTGCGTTGAATCGCTAGATAAAGCCTCGAGTTCGCTCGGGGCTTTTGTTTATTTACAGAAACCTATTTTCTCCGAGTGAAACGGTTTCGCTAACCAAGCATAGCGACGTGAGTGAGCCAACTTAGGTGGTGAGAAGGCTGGTGGCTGCTTAATTTTTAACGGAAAATTTTCCGATTTCATTAACTAATCGTTGATTAGTGTCTAGAATACCCCTCAAGTTTTTATGACAACGTCTATAGGTAATTTCATGAAGTTTAGCGCGGTGATTCTCGCGGCGGGCAAAGGGACTCGCATGTACTCTAACAAGCCAAAGGTACTGCATACCCTAGCGGGTAAACCCATGGTGAAGCACGTGATTGATACTTGCTCTGGGCTCGGCGCGCAAAACATCCACCTCGTCTATGGACACGGTGGCGATCAAATGCAAGCTGAACTGAGCGAAGAGTCGGTTAACTGGGTATTGCAAGCGGATCAATTGGGGACAGGTCATGCGGTGGATCAAGCATCGGATCAGTTTCAAGATGATGAAAAGATCCTGGTGTTGTACGGCGACGTGCCTTTGATCTCGGAAGAGACCATTGAGAGCCTGCTGGATGCGCAGCCTACCGGCGGTATCGCGCTCTTGACTGTCGTCTTGGACAACCCAACAGGCTATGGCCGTATCGTCCGTAAGAATGGCCCTGTTGTGGCGATCGTTGAACAAAAAGATGCCACCGAAGAGCAGCGTCAAATCAAAGAGATCAACACAGGTGTGATGGTTGCGACAGGCGGCGATCTTAAGCGCTGGTTATCAGGCCTCAACAACCAAAACGCGCAAGGTGAATATTACCTCACTGACGTGATTGCGGCCGCGCACGACGAAGGACGCGCTGTCGAGGCGGTTCACCCAGTCAACCCAATCGAAGTGGAAGGGGTCAACGATCGCAATCAGTTGGCGCGCTTGGAACGTGCCTTCCAATCCATGCAAGCTCGCAAGCTGCTTGAGCAAGGCGTGATGCTGCGTGACCCAGCACGTTTTGATTTACGTGGTGAGCTGCAATGCGGTATGGACTGCGAGATTGACGTCAATGTTGTGATTGAAGGCAGCGTCTCTCTTGGCGACAACGTAGTGATTGGCGCTGGGTGTGTGCTTAAAGATTGCGAAATCGACGATAACACCATAGTGCGCCCATACAGTGTGATTGAAGGTGCCACGGTCGGTGAAGAGTGTACCGTTGGGCCATTTACCCGTCTTCGTCCTGGCGCTGAGCTGAAGAAAGACGCCCACGTCGGTAACTTTGTTGAAGTGAAAAACGCGCGTCTTGGTCAGGGTTCAAAAGCCAACCATCTCACTTATCTTGGCGATGCTGAGATTGGTGAGCGTACCAACATTGGCGCAGGTACGATTACGTGTAACTACGATGGCGCAAACAAGTTCAAAACCATTATCGGCAACGACGTGTTTGTTGGCTCAGACAGCCAGCTGGTGGCTCCAGTGACGATTGCTGATGGCGCGACCATAGGCGCAGGCACGACGTTGACGAAAGACGTTGCACAAGGTGAGTTAGTCATCACTCGCGCTAAAGAGCGCAAGATTACAGGCTGGCAGCGTCCGGTGAAGAAAAAATAATCGTCGATGCTCAATATCAAAGCCGCTTCATTGAAGCGGCTTTTTCGATCTATAGGCTTGGAATCGCAATGCGCTTTTCTAGCCAGCGCACAGCTTGAGAGACCAATAAGATAAGCAATAGATATTCGATCACCAAAAAGGTGTAAATCTCCAAAGGTAAGTATTCGGTGACCACCAGCTCGTTAGCTCTGCGGGTCAGATCGCTCAGACCAATGACACTGACCAACGAACTCATTTTGAGGATATAAACAAATTGGTTTCCCAGTGGCGGCAAAATCTGACGGAAGGCTTGTGGCAATATCACAAAGCGCATGGTCTGCCAGTAACCGAGTCCTAACGATTCAGAGGCTTCGCGTTGACCTCGGCTAATGGCTTGAATACCACCGCGAAAGACTTCCGCCATAAACGCGCTTTCGGCGATCGTTAGGGCTATCACGCCTGCCCAGAAATGGTTTAAGGAAAGATCGAGTAAGGTCGGCATCCCATAATAGACCCACAGCAGCAAAACGAGCACCGGGACTGAGCGTACGCTTTCGACATAGAGGCGATTAAACCAACGTAACACTCTCAGGTTGGATAATGCTGGCATCGCGACCATCAAGCCAAGGCTCATCGCGAGCACCATGCTGAGCAAGGAGATCTGCACCGTCTCACCAAATCCACCCATCAAAAACAGTACATTTGCCCGGCCTTGCTCGGTGGTAGGATCGAGTACATACCATCCCCATTGATAGTCACTGCAGCCAGTCAGCAGCAGCGTAGTGATCAACACCCATACTTTAGTGGTCACATTACACCTTGTTTAGACTAGAAAATCCGTTTCTTACTGCTATGTTAACAATGAAAGTGGAATTCGTGTAATCACTAAGGACGATAAAATGAAATCGATCATCTGCGCACTGCTCATCAGTCTGTTTTCGCTCCCGCAAGCGATGGCTCAAGGCAGTCGCCTCCATCAAATTTTAGACTCAGGCGTTCTGCGTGTCGGGACGACCGGCGACTGGAACCCAATGACGATGAAAGACCCAGCGACCAATAGTTATCGAGGGTTTGATATCGATGTGACCACCGAATTAGCCAAAGATCTAGGGGTCAGTGTCGAGTTTGTCGCCACTGACTGGAAAACCTTGGTCAATGGCGTGACTGCCAACAAATATGACATTACAGGCAGTGCGTCGCTCAATATGTCTCGCGCGAAGGTCGCGGGGTACAGTCAGCCCTATTTTTATCTCGCGTTTGTTCCGGTTGTGCAGAAGAAGGATCTGGAGCGCTTCTCAGACTGGTCTGATTTTGACTCGCCTGACGTCAAAGTGGCGGCCACATTGGGTACCGTACAAGAAAAGATGGTGAAAGCGTTTTTCCCTTCTGCGCAGCACATTGTCATCGAAGCGCCCGCTCGTGATTTTCAAGAGCTATTGGCGCGCCGCGCGGACGTCTCGGTGACCTCGAACGTGGAAGCTGCGACCTTGGTCGAGAAGTTTCAACAGTTGGCGATTGTGCCTGTCAAAGAGGCAAGAAAGCCTACCCCGATCGCGATGCTGTTACCCCAAGATGACCAAGTATGGATCAATTACATTAATCACTGGGTTGAGTTGAAGAAAACCCAAGGATTTTTCAAACAGACCGCCGAAAAGTGGGGGCTGAAAACACTTTAGTGTAATAGGTATAGATAGTAAAAGAGCCGCAAAGCGGCTCTTTTGACATTATTTGACTCGCCCTAGGGGCGTTCAAACACGGTTGCGATACCTTGACCTAGACCGATACACATGGTCGCTAATCCGTATTTGGCGTCTTGCGCTTCCATAAGATTGATCAAGGTAGTCGAGATGCGTGAACCTGAGCAGCCTAATGGGTGACCGAGAGCGATAGCGCCGCCATTAAGGTTGACCTTTTCATCCATCACGTCCAGTAAGCCGAGATCTTTCGCAACAGGCAGAGCCTGGGCGGCGAAAGCCTCATTGAGCTCAACCACATCCATATCATCAATAGAGAGGCCAGCGCGCTTGAGGGCTTTTTGTGTTGCAGGTACAGGTCCGTATCCCATGATGGAAGGATCGCAACCGGCAATCGCCATACCTTTGATGCGAGCGCGAATGGTGAGACCAAGCTCTTTGGCTTTCTCCTCACTCATGATCAACATGGCAGAGGCGCCATCAGACAGGGCGGAAGAGGTGCCTGCTGTGACGGTACCGTTGGCAGGGTCAAACACGGGGCGCAACTGAGACAGACCTTCGACCGAGGTTTCTGGACGAATTACTTCATCAAAGTCGAGGGTAAACAGTGTGCCGTCTGCGGCGTGACCTTCGGTTGGAAGAATCTCGTTCTTAAAACGGCCTTCGACCGTGGCTGCGTGAGCTCTAGCATGCGAACGTGCCGCGAATGCATCTTGCTGCTCACGACTGATCTGGTGCAGTTTGCCGAGCATCTCCGCGGTGAGACCCATCATACCCGCCGCTTTCGCTACGTGTTTTGACATGCCTGGGTGGAAGTCGACGCCATGATTCATTGGAACGTGCCCCATGTGCTCGACACCACCAATCAGGCAGATCTCTGCATCGCCTGTCATGATGGCGCGCGTGCCATCGTGCAGCGCTTGCATTGAGGAGCCGCACAGACGGTTAACTGTCACGGCACCAATCTCAATCGGCAGCCCTGCGAGGAGCGCAGCATTACGGGCAATATTGAAGCCTTGCTCAAGGGTTTGTTGCACACAGCCCCAGTAGATGTCTTCAATCTCGCTTGGGTTCACCTGCGGGTTACGGGCCAAGATGCCTTTCATTAAGTGTGCCGATAAATCTTCTGCACGCGTATGGCGGAATGCGCCGCCTTTTGAACGTCCCATCGGAGTACGTAGACAATCGACAACGACGACGTTTCTGGTGTGGTTAGTCATGCTGAAATCTCCTTAGATAGAACTTTGCTGCTGTTGGCCATAGAAGGTCTCGCCTTTTTCAGCCATGGTTTTGAGCAGTTTTGGCACCTGGTACATTGCACCCAGATCCGCGTATTGCTGCGCCATTGCGACAAACTCAGCAATGCCCACACTATCGAGATAACGGAACACCCCACCACGGAACGGAGGGAAGCCAAGACCATAAACCAGCGCCATGTCCGCTTCTTGAGGAGAGGCGATGATGCCCTCTTCAAGACACAGCACCACTTCGTTGATCATTGGAATCATCATGCGTTGAATAATGGTTTGGTCATCAAACGCTTGCGACGATTGCGTCACTTCAGCGAGCAGCGGTAACACATCATCACTGAAGGTTTTCTTCGGTTTGCCTTTTCTATCGACGCTGTAGCTGTAGAAGCCACTGCCGTTTTTCTGGCCGTACTTGTTTGCATCAAACAGCGCATCAATCGCATCACGCTCCGATTTACCCATACGCTCTGGGAAGCCTTGCGCCATGACGGCTTGAGCATGATGTGCCGTATCAATACCGACCACATCGAGCAAGTAAGCAGGGCCCATCGGCCAACCAAACTGACGCTCCATGACTTTATCGACTTGGGTGAAATCGGCCCCATCACGCAGTAGCAAGCTAAAGCCGCCAAAGTAAGGGAAGAGCACACGGTTGACGAAAAATCCCGGGCAGTCATTGACCACGATCGGGGATTTGCCCATCTTAGCCGCATAGGCGACCACGCGGTTGATGGTGTCGTCTGAGGTGTGTTCACCACGGATGATCTCGACCAATGGCATACGGTGTACGGGGTTAAAGAAGTGCATACCACAGAATTTGTCTGGGCGAGACAGCGACTTAGCCAGCAAGTTGATTGGAATAGTCGATGTGTTCGAGGTGATCACCGTCTCTTCGCTCACCTGCTGCTCAACTTCACTCAGCACGGCGGCTTTGACTTTCGGGTTTTCAACCACAGCTTCGACGACAACATCGGCTTGCTCAATGCCCGCGTAGTGCAAGCTTGGTGTGATGGAGGCAAGGATGCCTGCCATTTTGAAGCCATCAATACGGCCACGTTCAAGCTGCTTGTTGAGTAGCTTAGAGGCTTCGGTCATGCCCAGATCCAGTGACGGCTGAGCAATGTCTTTCATTAGCACCGGTACCCCTTTGAGGGCGGATTGGTAAGCAATGCCGCCGCCCATGATGCCAGCGCCAAGTACCGCAGCTCGCGCCGTGGCTTTGTCGGCCGATTTTTCTGCTTTCTTGGCAATCCCTTTGATGTATTGATCGTTAAGGAACAGACCAACTAACGCCTTCGCTTCCTCGGATTTTGCCAACGTAATAAAGTGTTTACGTTCAATGGCCAACGCTTCATCGCGCGCAAAACCTGCGCCTTGTTCGATGGTCTTGACCGCCGTCATCGGCGCTGGGTAGTGCGGGCCTGCTTTCTGGGCGACTAACCCTTTGGCCATGGTAAAGCTCATCATAGATTCGAGCTTGCTGAGCGTCAGCGCGGAGGTTTTTTGTTTGCGGCGAGCTTGCCAGTCGATTTTCTCATTGACGGCTAGGGTGAGCGTGCTCAGCGCAGAGTCGTAAAGTGTCTCAGAGTCGACGACGGCGTCCAACAATCCGATCGCGAGTGCTTCGTCTGCACGGCAGGCTTTGCCTTGAGTGATCACTTCCATCGCGCTGTCTGCGCCGATCACGCGCGGTAGGCGAACACAGCCACCAAAGCCTGGCATGATGCCCAGTTTGGTCTCAGGTAGGCCGATGCTGGTGGTTTTATCGCCAATGCGCATGTCGGTAGCGAGTACACACTCACAACCGCCACCTAAGGTGTGGCCTTTGACCACAGAGACGGTCGGCACTGGGAGATCTTCAAGCTTATTGAAGATGCTGTTGGCGAATTGGAGCCACGTATCGAGCTGGGCTTCTGGTTTGGCAAACAAACCTAAGAATTCGGTGATGTCGGCGCCAACAATGAACGCGTCTTTGTCTGAAGTCAGCAGCAGACCTTTAAGACCTGAATGTTGAGCGAGGGCATCGAGCGCCTTATCGAGAGACTCGAGTGTGGCGAGATCGAGTTTGTTAACGGATTGTGGAGAGCAGAAACAGAGTTCAGCTAACCCGTCGTTTAATTCCTTTACCTGTAGGGTGTCGGCTTGGTAAATCATTGTCTATCTCCATGACATACAATCGTGGATTGCGTGTTGATCTCGCGAACCGGTCGTTATGGACCACGCAAGATTAACTAGGAAAGTTGTTATATTTATTGCTCTGGTTAGACCAGAGAACTTAGTGTGGATCGCTCATTGGACAAATTCAATACATTTTTCAAACAAGTGTTTAACATTGTGCGCTTGAACAAATCTTAGACGACGCGCAAACCGCTCTCATGTTAGACTCACGCCAGTTTGCCAAGACTTGCTATGCCCATGAATGATCACCCTTATTTAATTCCCCTGCAGCCTGCGGTGTTTGAAGAAGAGATAAAGAAGAGCGTCTTTATCACCCAGCTCGCCCACACACCAAGTATCGACAGTGCTAAGACGTTTATCGAACAAGTGAGACGGGCGCACCCCAGTGCTCGGCACCATTGTTGGGGTTTTGTCGCAGGGCGACCGGAAAATTCCATGCTGTGGGGATTCAGTGATGATGGTGAGCCATCGGGGACAGCGGGCAAACCAATCTTGGCTCAATTATCCGGATCGGGCGTCGGTGAAGTGACGGCGGTCGTCACCCGTTATTCAGGTGGCATCAAGCTGGGGACGGGTGGCTTGGTCAAAGCCTATGGTGGCGGTGTGGGGCAAGCGCTTAAGTTGCTTCAAACAATTGAGAAAAAAATCACCACAAACTTGCGACTGGAGTTAGACTATGGCTTCCTGCCTATTGCGCAGGCGATGCTACCGCAATTCAATGCCGTGGAAGTATCGGCCGAGTACAGCGATCATGTCGTGCTGGTGGTAGAGATAGAGCGGAGGGATGCCGCTGTGTTTACCCAGGCGGTCATCAATAAAAGTGGCGCCAAAGCTAACATCACCTCTTTCGATGGAAAACAATGATAATTAGGAAGTCTGAAGCCAAGCTTCAATAGTCGTCTCTGTATGCAATTTCGTTCAATTATTCGCATCGTCGGCCTACTGCTGGCCCTATTTAGCGTCACCATGCTGGCGCCTGCTTTAGTCGCACTCATCTATCGAGACGGTGCGGGCGTGCCCTTTGTCTCCACCTTTTTTGTTTTGCTTGCCTGTGGCGCAGTGTGTTGGTTTCCGAATCGTCGTCATAAACATGAATTGAAAGCGCGTGATGGCTTTCTGATTGTGGTGCTGTTTTGGACGGTACTGGGCAGTGCAGGAGCGCTGCCTTTTTTAGCGGCGGATTACCCCAATGTGTCGGTGACCGATGCGTTTTTTGAATCATTCTCCGCGCTGACCACAACAGGGGCCACCGTCATTGTTGGGCTGGATGAGTTACCAAAAGCGATCCTTTTTTATCGTCAGATACTGCAATGGTTTGGTGGCATGGGGATCATCGTGCTCGCGGTGGCGATATTACCCGTGCTGGGTATCGGTGGTATGCAGCTTTATCGCGCTGAGATACCGGGTCCGGTCAAAGATACCAAGATGACGCCAAGGATTGCAGAAACCGCGAAAGCGCTTTGGTACATCTACCTGAGTTTGACGATTGCGTGTGCACTTGCGTTCTGGTTGGCCGGCATGACGCCATTCGACGCGATCAGCCATAGCTTTTCGACTATCGCGATCGGGGGGTTCTCTACTCATGACGCCAGTATGGGGTATTTCGATAGCTACGCCATCAATATGATCACTGTGGTGTTCTTATTGATTTCTGCCTGTAACTACTCACTTCACTTTGCCGCCTTTGCTTCTGGCGGTGTACACCCTAAATATTATTGGAAAGATCCCGAGTTTCGCGCATTCCTCTTTATTCAAGCGCTGCTCTTTATCATCTGTTTCCTCGTGTTATTGAATCATCACTCTTACGACTCAAAATACGATGCGTTTGACCAAGCGCTGTTCCAGACAGTTTCGATTTCGACAACAGCAGGCTTTACTACCACAGGATTTTCAGAGTGGCCGCTGTTTCTTCCCGTCCTATTGCTGTTCTCCTCTTTTATTGGTGGTTGCGCCGGTTCGACCGGTGGTGGGATGAAGGTGATCCGTATCCTGCTATTAACACTACAAGGCGTGCGAGAGCTCAAACGTCTGGTTCACCCAAGAGCGGTGTATACCATTAAAGTCGGCGGAAGTGCTCTATCACAACGAGTGGTCGATGCTGTGTGGGGGTTTTTCTCTGCCTACGCATTGGTCTTTGTGGTTTGCATGCTGGGTCTTATTGCGAGCGGCATGGACGAATTAAGTGCCTTCTCTGCAGTGGCCGCCACGCTGAACAACTTAGGCCCGGGTCTTGGCGAAGTGGCACTCCACTTCGGCGATGTAAATGATAAAGCCAAATGGGTGTTGATCGTCTCTATGTTGTTTGGGCGTCTCGAAGTGTTCACCCTACTGATTCTGCTGACCCCTACCTTTTGGAAAAGTTAAAGGAAGTCCATGTCAAAAGCGCTGTTTCTCTATTCTTCCCGTGAAGGACAGACAAAAAAAATTCTCCACACCCTGCAACAACAATTGGACATGGAGTGCGACATTATCGATCTCCACCTTGTTGATCAGGTCGACTTTGCCCCCTACGAGCGAGTGCTGGTCGGCGCCTCTATTCGTTATGGCCACTTAAATAAGCAACTGTATCGTTTTATTGAGCGAAACCTCGATCAACTGCAGCAGCACAAAGCAGCATTTATTTGTGTCAATCTGACCGCGAGAAAAGAAGCGCAAGGAAAGGACACCCCAGAAGGGAGTGCGTACATCAAAACCTTCCTCAGCAAATCCGCTTGGCAACCCAGTCTGATTGGTGTTTTTGCCGGGGCGCTGCGTTACCCACGTTACAATTGGTTCGATAAAACTATGATTAAGTTCATTATGTCGATGACAGGCGGTGAAACCGATACAACCAAAGAGGTG
>NZ_JCBDGK010000022.1:0-3468 GCF_059834005.1 Vibrio sp. R12-SW3-ISO1 | reverse complement strand
AACTCTCATGACTCAACGTCAAATCATATTCTTCGATCTTATGCCTGACTATACCGTTTCGGTTCTAGTCAAAGGCACTCAAGATTGGGATTTGTTCAAGTCCATGAATCATTTGACCTCATGGTGTGAGTCCGAGTTCTCCCACTTCGAATTAGTCTGCATCACCAACACCACCTATCAAGACCGCATCAACTTGGGGGTGTTCGATGAATAACGCACAGAAAGTCGCAAAAACCTTTGAGCCGCACAACGAACAAGTCCACATCGATTACTTGTGCTTTACCTTTGCGCTGAAAAACCTCACTTACTGTCACCGTGCTTTGGTCGAACCGTTGCCAAGCGGTACAGGAAAAACCTTGCGCCTCAACAAAGAGAAACCACTGTTACAGCGTCACGCTCGTGCGCCTAAGTTTCCAACGCCGCCAGTGTTTAACCCAACACTGGCCGTCACTAACGAAGAAATGCAATCGTACAATGACGCCTATCGCCATGTGTACATCAACTATTTGGAAGAATGCTTGCGCATCTTCACCCAACGTGTGCTTGGCTTGTCACTCTCGGCGCCTCGCGGTTTGGGCTTTCAGTTCTACAGCGATTCAATGAAACTCACCTCGGCCAATGGCGAAGACTTTTGCGGTTTCATCGGTATCGGCGGAAATAATGACACCGTGCATTTTCAAATTAACGGTACGGGTTGCAAACACGTCTTTGACAAACTGCGTCCTTGGGCGCTGCACGACTGGCTGCACAATGTCTTGGGCGTGACTACCCTCGCCCGCGTTGACTTGGCCTATGACGATTTCGACGGTCTGTTTGATTGCAACTACGCCTACAAAGCATGGCTCGATGATGCGTTTCGTACCAACGTTCGCGGCCGTGGCCCCAAACTTGCGCCTCTGTGTGAGATTGAACGCATGGAGAACGGCAAGCCTCAAAGAGCAATATTCAATTGGCTCTCGCACCTCGCGCATTTACTGGCGCATCTACAACAAAGCCTTAGAGCAGAACTTGGCCCAGACCGGACTTACTTGGTATCGCTCTGAGGTGGAACTCAAGAAATGGGACATCGATGTGCTCCTTGACCCAAGCGGCGCATTCGCGGCCATTTGCGATTTCTCGGCGTCCATTTCGGTATCTAAACCGTTCAACACCAAACCCAAACCCAGCAAGAAAGCCGCGTTAGATCTCTTGGCGTCGGCTTACTGGATGCGTCGTCAGTACGGAAAAATCCTGACGGCACTCATCGAATTTCACAATGGCGATGTGAACACCGTCGTGGGGTCGCTCGTTCGTGACAATTCTAAATTCACCTTCCCCGACTCATACGGGAAGTTAGTTACTCACATATTGGAGACTTGATATGTCTAACACTCTCTTTGTTCTAGGTATCAACCTAATTGAAACCGAGTTCGGCGGAAAACAGGCACAGCTCAACATTTCCCGCCCACTGCGTGAAATCAACACGGACAAATACAAACGTCGCACCATTGGCGAATCGGGTGAAGTGAACCCCAAATGGGATCAACCCATCATGATGGACCGCGCTTACGCTGAAAAGCTGGCGAACTGCGGTGCGTTTGTCCCTCGTCGTGAGTACGCGGTCAGTTTGCAGATGAACCCCAACGACCCATTGGCGGGTGCCGTCGTGACTGAACTCATTCCCATCGATGACGAAATCAAAAAGCATTTCCACGCATCGATGCAGAGCAAGTAAGGCTAGGTTATGGCGCAGTGTGTAGCTCTCAGCAATGGTTATGTCGTCAGCTCGTCGACCGACTGTGACTACGTACTGCTGACCCAAGAGGAAGTGCAACAACTGAGCACCTCCCCAGTCGGGTCACTGACAATCGATTCAGAGGTGTACACCACGGTTACGGGATTTTTACTGCTCTCGTTTCTCTCCGGTCACATTCTGGGTCGAATTGTAAAAGCGTTGGGTCGACGCTAACGGCCTACTTTCACTAACAACGGAGATACATCATGGAACTAAAAAAACGTGTTACCCAAGCGGGTGTTGTTGGCTCAACACTGGTCGCTTCTTCGGCTGCATTGGCAAATGCAGAAATCACCACCGCCATTACTGACGCTGTCACGGCTGGCCAATCTAACTACACCTTAGTGGTCGTCGGTGTGATTGCATTGGCCGCTATCGGTTTCGGTCTATCCGCTATCGTTGGCGCGATGCGTCGCTAAGGGTGTGTCATGGCTGAACTTGCAACTGACATCGTCACTATCTTCTTTGCTTGTGCGGTGTTCAGTGGTTTCATTTTCGGCTTTTACACGGGTGTGAACGCCTCTTAGCATTTTGAATCATGTTCGTTACACAACGAACTCCCTTTGGTCACAGCGCCAAGCCGGAATCAATGCAATCAATGCTGCGGCGGATGACATTGCGATTGCCGCAAACGATATGACGTCATCCGTTGATACTCTTACGCCCAAACTGAATTCCATTCAGTCTACGGTCAACGCGACTCAACAGGCCGTCGATGAACTCGCGCTATCGGGTGGCGGTGGTGCGGATATGTCCGGTGTTGAAAATCTTCTGTCTGGGTTGCAGAACATGCAAGGCCAAACCATCGGCGCGATCAGTTCTCTGGCTGGCAACGTCAACACGACGACAGGTGCGGTGAACAGTCTTGGTGGGACTATCAACAACATGTCGGGCAACCTTCAAGGCGCAATCTGGTCATCCAACACTATATTGGGCAATCAAGTCGACGCCGTTGGTGACGCGGTATCCGGTCTTGGTGGTAAGCTCGATGATATTGCCGAATCACTCTCGACTGGGGACTTCGCTCCGCGGGCGCCAGAGGGCCAGCTCGACGTCGATGCCCTGCCGCTTTACAACTCCGACGCCTTGCAAAGTGTGCTCGATGAAACCGAACAACTCAAACTCGACTATGAGCAAAAGGTGCAAGAGTTTCGCCAGTTGTTCTCCTTTGATACGTCTGGCCTTAATCAAGGTGAATACGTCGAGCATTCGTTCAACCTGACACTGGCCAACGGCCAAACCATCTCTGGTAAGTCGGGCGTCTTCCCTGCCCTTATCGATAACGCCGCTTTGATTGCGGCAGTACTCATCTTCCTAGCCGCCGTTCTTGGCGCTCGGTTCTTATTCTAGCGAGGTGACGTTATGCAATTTCTGTTAGATCTCATGCAATCACTGGGCGACATGGGCCAAACCGTGGTCGACTTCTTCGACAACGTACCGACATGGTTTGAGCAAACCTTTGTTTACCTCAACGCGTGGTATATCAAAATCAAACTCTACTTCTTGTTAGTCTCGCTCGAACTCTCGTACAAAACGGCCCAGTACCTACTCAATGACATCGGGTTTACGGAGTTGGTCGTTCAAGCCTTTAACGCTCTGCCCAGTGAACTGCGCTATTACGCATTCTTGTTTCAGCCTCCCCAAGCCCTGAACATTTACTTTACGTGCATGGCCACGGGGTTTGTCATTCGCCT
>NZ_JCBDGK010000021.1:0-98467 GCF_059834005.1 Vibrio sp. R12-SW3-ISO1 | reverse complement strand
AAGCATTTAAGACGGATTCTCAACGCTTGGCGATTTCAGCCTAGGTCAGGTTTAGTGCTAAATGTGGCAAGGTTTAGGTTTGGGTGGTCGCGTTGTTCACCACTTAATGCGGCGTTATGTGCTTTCTCTAAAACCAGCCAGATTCACTAAAACTTTTTTCTGGCTGGCCGCATCGGTCGTTTCGAATTAGACCCCTTTAAAATGCCGTTTTGGTGCCTTATTTTGGCTAAAACGGGGTGTTTTAAGTTTCTGTTTTTATTGGTTTTGTTTTTGTTGAGAACTTTCAGGTAAATGATAGTCTTCAAATCCAATGTTTTTTGGAGGCACAGCATGGAAAAATCAAAGCAATTATATAATCGAGTGAACTTCTCACATCAGGACTTACAAGAACATATCTTTAGCAATTGTACTTTTATACATTGTAATTTTAAGCGCTCAAACCTTCGAGATACACAGTTCATTAACTGTACTTTCATAGAGTTGGGGGCATTGGAAGGGTGCGATTTTTCTTATGCTGATCTTCGAGATGCTTCATTTAAAAACTGTCAGCTTTCAATGTCCTATTTTAAGGGGGCAAATTGCTTTGGTATTGAACTGAGAGATTGTGATCTTAAAGGAGCAAATTTTAGTCAAGTTAGTTTTGTAAATCAGGTTTCGAATAAAATGTACTTTTGTTCTGCATACATAACAGGTTGTAACTTATCCTATGCCAATTTTGAGCAGCAGCTTATTGAAAAATGTGACCTGTTCGAAAATAGATGGATTGGTGCAAATCTTCGAGGCGCTTCATTTAAAGAATCAGATTTAAGCCGTGGTGTTTTTTCGGAAGACTGCTGGGAACAGTTTAGAGTACAAGGCTGTGATTTAAGTCATTCAGAGCTTTATGGTTTAGATCCTCGAAAGATTGATCTTACGGGTGTAAAAATATGCTCGTGGCAACAGGAGCAGTTACTGGAGCAATTAGGGGTAATCATTGTTCCTGACTAAGCGCAAGATTCGGCTACGCACATAACAAACGCTTCAAGGCGGATTCGCAACGCTCGGCGGTTTTGGTTTGATTCGACTTGTGTGTTTACGGTGTAATGATTGAGTGTTGTGGTAGCGTTGCTCACCACTTAAGCGGGCGTTATGCGAATTTCTGAAACAAACATTAACTTACAATGTGAAGTTGGTTTCGTTATGAAGCTATGGTCTCATTAAGTCGTTATGTATGCTGGAGATTGTAATGGGAATTGAAGCGTTAGTTTTTACACTTGATGTATTGATTACTACTTTTTGTATGTTTGTTGCTTCAAAGCTTTCTTTCGTAATGATTGATATCAAGTCACTCTTAATTATTGCGGTCTTGGTGTCGCTAGTGTCTTTGATTCCAACAGTAGGTTGGGTTCTAGGTTTGATGTTGTTTGTGTATCTATTAAGTAAGGCGGCTCATACAAACATAGGTGATTGTATTTGGGTTGTTCTATTCACAAAGGTAGTGTCTGTAGGTGTTACTTTAGCAATAGGTGGGCTATTCGCATAACAAGAGACTATGGCGTCAACAGCTAATTTTTGGCGCCATTTTGATCCCACGTGACACCATCTCTGAGCATCGAATTTAAAATAACCACCATCTTTCTCATACAGGCAACTATCGCTACTTTCTTTGGTTTTCCTGTCGCAAGTAGTCGTTCATAAGTTGCTTTAAAAATCGGGTTGCACTGGATTGCCGACATCATCGCCATGTACATAACGGTTCTAACTTGAGCTCGTCCTCCTTGTATCACACGCTTGCCTTTGTAACGGCCACTTTCTCTTGTTATTGGTGCGACGCCGATGAGGGAAGCCGCTTGTTTGTTAGTGATAAAGCCCAGCTCGGGTACATTACTAATTAATGAGGCAGCAAGGATTTTTCCAACCCCCGGCATGCTTTGAAGAATAGTATTTTTGGCTTGATACTCAGGACAACTATCAATCAGTTTAGCTATCTTAGTTTCTACTTTTTCTATCTGATTTTTTAAAGCGGTGAGAATGGGGGTAATGGTCGAAGAGATATTCTTTGGTAATATTTGAAGTCGGTTTCTTTCCATGGTCTGCATGGTAAGTAGTTGGTTTCTCCTTGTAACTAAGTCACTCATTAGTCGAATGTTTTCGCTTTTTAATTGAGTGAGTTCAGGCTGGACTTTCTCAGCGTAGTGTGCGATGAGCGCGGCATCTAGGCGGTCATTCTTAGCGCGTTGCCCGATGGCGCCAGCGAACTTTTTGATACGTAGCGGGTTAGCAATGACGTAAGGTAATTTGGCTTTATCACAGGCGAGTATGAAAGGCATTTCCAGTCGGCCCGTAGCTTCGATGACAACGCGTCTAGGTCTATGTTTAGTAATAGTTCTAATTGCTTCCTTGATGCCTTTTTCATTGTTGGGAACGGTGAAGTAAATATCGAGAGGACGAATATAAATGTCTAATTGTGACTTGCCAGTATCAACGCCGACATTAATGTTTTGAAGTGTGTTTGTATTCATAATAAGCTAACTCTTGCTTGCAAATGCGGGCTCGAGACCCAGAAGACTATTCGAGTGTGGTGCTTGGAGTTCTATCTGGCGTTCGTACTTGTTACCGGTCTCTCGATAGAGGAGCCATCATTTAATCGAACTACCAGATAGAAAAACTTTAGTTGCAGCTAAAGTCTGGGTCTCACCTTACCCGATTGGAGTGCTTATTATCCATACAAGGCGTTTAAGGCGGATTCACAACGTTTGGCGATTTCAGTTCAAGTTAGCTTAAGTGTTTAAGGTACAATGGTTTAGGTTTGGTGGTTGGCGTTGTTCACCCCTTAACACGGCGTTAGCTGCTAAGCAGAAATAGCATAGTCTTGAAGAAAAATTAACGGAGTAAGTAAGGATGTTCGATGTAATTGTGCTCAAACACATAAGTTATTCACCAGACGCTGAAGATCATGCAGGCAAGCAAGTATATTTGAATATTAAACTCCCGTTTCCACCTTTTGTTGGTTTGAGCCTAAGCGTTGATGGAGTGTCATGCGATTCACTTCAATCGGTACATTGGACAGGTAACACTTGTGGAGGTGCAAACTATTTCACGTGCAGGGTGGAAGGCGAGCGCCCATTTCGTTCGGACGGTTATGAATATGATTTTGACTACTTATATAACCAAGCACTAGAGAATGCATGGTTACCATACGACCGTGAGGCTATGAAGGGGTTCGCTAGGCTTGGCATATAGTTAGCAATCGCAGCTAACAAATTGCTCAAGAGTGACGGCTAACCTTTGGCAGTTTTGGTTCGGTTGAGTTTAGTGTTTACGGTGGCTTTGCTTCGGTTTAGTGGCATTAGCCTGTAGTGGTTTAATGATTCCGGACACCACTTTAGGTGGTAAACTTGCCACCGTAACAAGAGGTGTTTAATGACTAGAAAGCGTCGCTCATTTACTGCTGAGTTTAAATTAGAGGCCGCGTGCCTAGTGCTTGATCAAGGCTATTCGGTTGCTGAGGCCAGTCGATCTTTAGATGTTGGGGAGACAGTACTCCGCCGCTGGGTAAGTCAACTTCAGGCCGAGCGTGATGGTAAAACTCCCAGCAGCAAGGCTTTGACGCCTGAGCAGCAGAAGATTCAAGAGCTTGAGGCCCGCATCAACCGGCTAGAACGAGAAAAAGCGATTCTAAAAAAGGCAACAGCTCTCTTGATGGCGGACGAGTTCGAACGTACGCACTGATAGACCAGTTAAGAGAGCAAGAGCCCACTGAACTGGTCTGCTCCGCTTTCGGTATTTCCACGTCCTGTTTCTATGAGTACAAGGCCCGGAAACGTAGTGTCGATCCTGAGCGACTAAAACTCCGAAGTGAGCTTCGTCGCCTGTTCAAGGCGAGTCGTGGTTCTGCAGGGAGTCGTTCGCTAAAGTCAATGATGCAGGAGCTGGGATATCAGGTTGGTCGTTTCAAAGTGCGTAGCCTGATGAAAGAAGCAGGGTTGTTGTCTAAGCAACCTGGCTCTCATTCTTATAAATCAGTGCAAATGGAACGACCGGATATCCCGAATCGACTAGAAAGGGAGTTCGACGTTGTCGAACCTAATAAATTCTGGTGCGGAGATATCACATATGTCTGGGCTGGCAGTCGTTGGCACTACTTGGCTGCTGTTATCGACCTTCATACCCGGCGAGTCATAGGTTGGGCGATGTCAGAAAAGCCTGATGCAGACTTGGTTGTGAAAGCCCTAGATATGGCTTACCAGCAACGAGGGTGCCCTCGTGGAGTCATGTTTCACTCAGACCAAGGTAGCCAATATGCGAGCCGGAAGTTCAGACAACGGCTATGGCGTTATCAGATAACACAGAGTATGAGTCGCCGTGGCAACTGTTGGGATAATGCGCCAATGGAGCGCTTGTTCCGGAGCTTAAAGACAGAATGGATCCCATCAACAGGCTACATGACTGCTCGAGAAGCGAGGCGAGACGTGGGTCTGTTTTTGATGGATTACTACAACTGGCAGCGCCCGCATCAGCACAATGATGGGGTGCCGCCCGCTAAAGCCGAGAATCGGCCTAACAAAGTGTCCGGATTTAGTTGACCACTACATACGGTACAATGCTTTAGGTTGGGTGGTAGCGTTGCTCACCCCTTAATTGGGCGTTATGCGTAAATGGAGGAAACATGGAAAATCAGGGCAAGCTGTTCTTCTTCTGTGGCAAGATGGGAGCAGGAAAATCGACTAAATCTAAGGTTGTGGCTGCTGAAAATAATGCAGTCCTAATTTCAGAAGACGACTGGTTGTCAGCTCATTATCCTTCGCAAATTCAAACGTTTGACGACTACATTAAATACTCGAATCTCATAAAGCCTTTCGTTAAAAGTCATGTTCAAAGTTTGTTGAATGTTGGGGCTAACGTTGTCATGGACTTTCCAGCGAATACTATTAAGCAAAGAGCTTGGTTCGTATCACTGTGTGTCGAAGTAGGTAGTGAACATGAGCTTTGGTATTTAGACTTAACAGATGAGCAATGTTTATCCCAAGTTGCTAAGCGCCGAGTAGAACAACCTGAAAGAGCTATGTTTGACACAGAGGCTGTATTTCATCATGTGACCCAGTATTTTGAAGCTCCAGCAGCGAGTGAAAAACTCAGTCTGGTACGTGTGGGATAATACGCATAACAAACGACTATGGCGTCAATCCTGTATTTTGGGCGATGTTTTGGTCCCACATGACGCCATCTCGAAGCATGGAGTTTAAGATGACCACCATCTTGCGAACGCAAGCGATAATCGCCACTTTCTTTGGTTTTCCAGCTTCGAGTAACCGAGCGTAAGTGTCCTTGAAGACAGGGTTACATTGCATGGCTGACATCATGGCCATGTACAGAACGGTTCTCACATGTGCGCGGCCTCCTTGGATAACTCGTTTCCCTTTGTAGCGTCCGCTTTCACGTGTAATCGGGGCGACGCCGATGAGTGAAGCTGCTTGTTTGTTGGTGATGTAGCCTAACTGACCTTTCACCGAGATTAATACCACCGCCTCGATGAAGTTTCCCATGTTTACGCCACTTGATTGGCATAATCAATTGGCGACATATAATTTAGAGAGCTATGTGGTCGAATATGGTTGTAGTGCTCTCTCCATAGATTTATTTCGTAACGTGCTTCATCCAGAGTGCGGAACCAGTGTTGATTGAGACACTCATTTCTGAACTTGCCGTTTAGGCTCTCCACAAAGGCATTTTGAGTCGGTTTACCTGGTTGAATAAAGGCGAGTGTTACCGAGGTCGCCTTACCCCAAAAGAACATAGCCTTACTGGTGAACTCTGTGCCGTTATCGCAAACAATGTTATCTGGCTTACTGCGCACCTCGGTTAGTTGAGTTAAAAAACGGGCAACTTGTTGGCCACTGATTGATAGGGACACCAGCTGCCCAATGAGTTCTCGTGAAAAATCGTCAACGACATTGAGCACACGAAAACGTCTACCATTGCTCAATTGGTCAGAGACAAAGTCCATCGACCAGCGTTGATTGGCTCTTGTGGGTGAATTCATAACTAGTCTCGGGCGCTGTAGCTTTTTGCGCTTCTTCGTTCTGACTTGCAGTCCTTCCTCAGTGTAAATACGATACGTGTGCTTCTTATTCACGCGTGGCATTTTCACTATGCGTTGGTTTTAGTGTTTAAGGTGGGATGCGGCGATTTAGGTATTGCGTTGCTCAGCACCTTTATGCGGCGTTAGTTTCCTTATTAGTATCGCATGTTCAATATACTGTACAAGTCGGTTGGTGAAGACTATACTTGTTCCATTAAATGTACATGTGGAGGTTCTTATGAGAATCGTATCTTTTACTGAAGCGAGAAATAGTCTCAAAACTGTTTTGGACGGTGTAGTTAACGACGCTGATACAACAGTTATTACACGCCGCGATTCTGAAGATGCTGTGGTTATGTCTTTAGAATACTACAATAGCCTTATGGAGACAGTTCACTTACTGCGCTCTCCTCAAAACGCTGAACACCTAAACCGTTCAATAGCACAGTACCGTGCTGGTAAGACAACAGCACGAGAATTAATTGATGAGTAGTAGTCAACGTTTACTGTCGTGGACTGATGACGCTTGGGATGACTACCTGTATTGGCAAACTCAAGACAAGAAAACACTCAAGCGCATCAACAAACTCATCAATGATGTTAAGCGCTCTCCATTTGAGGGCATCGGTAAACCAGAGCCGTTAAAAGAGAACTTATCTGGTTTTTGGTCTCGTCGTATTGATGACACTAATCGGCTTGTTTACGCAGTCGACGATCGAGCGATAACGATAATTTCGTGTCGTTACCACTACTAAATCAGGTTCAGTGATCTGGAATTTAACAAGTTACTCAAGTGGACACCAAGTGCTCGGTAGTTTTGATCTGGAGTTCAGTGGGCTTTGTGAATTCATCGCAGGCGTCACCATGTAAGGCGTTAGTTAGCGGGTGAATTTTTGGGGCTAGTTCAGTACCTTCTTTAACTATTCGTCTAGCGTTATCAGCAATTTGGTACTGTCGGTGCCAGTTCTTGAATTACTCAAACCAAAGCGCGTTTCGATGTTCGTGGATTTGCCTCATGGGAACTAAGCCGAGCCAGGCAGAGAAATCCCGGCTTTTATCGAACTGAGCCCCATTACCTATCGAGGCTAGTATGGTCGATCCTTGGGAGGGGGAATCCATGTCATTCGTTGTGTGCCTAATAGTGTTAACTACCTCGACCATCTATCTTCTTTCGCTCAATCACCAGAAAATATGGCTTACTCTTGGGTGGATATATTCGTAGTGTCTGTTTCTTTTTCTGATGCAGCGCTACCTATTCGTGGGAAAGATCGTCTGGAGGCGCTAGTGAAAGACTCGGATGTCGAATTGTCCAGGTGGAATCCACCAAGAAAACATTGCGTTCTCTCTCAAGACGTTGAACACTATCCGTGTGTTTCCTCGCTAAAAGAATGATGAGTATGTCCTTACCTCCTTGCCCGAATTGTCAATCTGAGTACGTTTATCAAGACCAATCCCATTTAGTGTGTCCGGAATGCGCTTATGAGTGGAATCCTGATGAGGTTCAGGGTGAGCCACAAGTCAAAGATGCGAACGGAACGCTGCTCAGTGAGGGCGATAAAGTGACGTTGGCAAAAGATCTTAAGGTGAAAGGCAGTTCGCTAGTATTGAAAATTGGCACTAAAGCGCTCATTCGTCGCATTACAGAAGGTAAAGATCACCAGTTGGACTGCAAAGTTGATGGGGCCGGTGACATGGTGATTACGGCGCAGTTTGTGAAAAAGGTCCAGTAGCACACCCTTTGGCATTGCCATTGAGTGTGCGTTGTACTCGCGTTTCTAGTGTGCGTTGCCTAAGTCCACTACTGAGGCGAGTTGTCGAGGCTACTGGCGACATCATCCATCATGATCTCGGTCGCATGAATGCCTCCATAGGCGAGATACCACGCAACAGGATCGACGTAGACAATGCGCTGCGCTTTGGCTGCGGGAGTGCGCGCGATAAGCGGATTGTCAAAGAGTTGCTGCGCGGCGCCGTGGGCCTTGCCCGTGGCTTGCTCTCGGTCGAGCACAAACAGCGTTGATGGTTTGGCGTCGGCGATGTATTCAAACGAAATCAGTTTACCGTGCGGGCCTGTCTCGCTGGCCACTGTTTGGCTCGATGCGGGCAAAAATCCGAACTCTTCAAAGATGATGGAAAAGCGACTTTGTGGCTCGAAGGTCGAGATTTTTTTGCCACTGCTCATGACCATCATCGCGTCACGTTTCTCAGCGCGAACCGCAGACTGGATGGCGTTAATGCGCTGCTCGGTTTCTTCAATCTTCGATGCCATTTTATCTTTTTTGCCGACCAACGTCGCGATAGCACGCCAGTTCACTTGGGTATCGTGCCAATATTGTCCATTGGTCGTGGACAGCATGAGTGTGGGTGCGACCTCGTTGAGATCATCATAAATGCGCATCATGCGCTCATCGGCAATGATCAAGTCGGGTTTTAAGGTAAAGAGGGTTTCAAAATCGGGCTCAAACAGAGAGCCAACGTTGGTGACTGTCTCACCGTAGTGGGCCAAGTAGCTCGGCATCAGCATATGCACAGCGCCGACTGGCGTGACTTCGAGGAAGTCGAGCGTGTCGAGGGCGCTATGTGTCAACACGACAACCCGTTGTGCCGGCTTATCGAGTTCGATATGGCCTTTGATATGCGAGACATCAATTGAGGCCGCATGTGCCGTGCAGGCCATCACGGCCAGCGTGAATTGAAATAATAGACGTGTAAACATGTGCATTACTCCGAAGTAGGTTGAGTCCATTGAATAGCAAACTGATCGCCGCGATAGGCAAACATCTCCAGGTGCGAGGTGAGCACTTGCTTGACGGCGCTGAGCGCCTCGGGGGTTTGTGCTGCGCAGTGAATATCTAAACCGTCGGGTTCGCTGAGGGTGAGTGTGCACACCCCATAGGGAAAATAAGCGACGCCTTGGCGCTCGTTATACTCAACCTCAATCTTGCGACTGAAATGTCGACATAAAGTGGTGAGGTAGCGCGCGCAGTGCTCAGAATGAATCTGAGTATGAACCTGGCAATTGTTAGGGGAGGGTTGGTTGGATTCCATAGCAATGTGCGCCTTAGGCTAAAGGCCCAAGGCGCGTCTCCTTATCATTAGAATTCGTAAGAGGCGGACAGTTTGTAGTTGCGCCCGGGTTCTAGATCATCCAAGGTAGCGCCACGTGCGGCACCAGAGCGTGAGGCGTGCGAGGTGTAGGCTTCATCGAAAATGTTGTCTATACCAAAGGTGACCTGCAAGCGATCCAGTTGGCTAGGGCGCCATTGAGCATAGAGATCGTGCGTGTTATACGCTTCTTTAACCGGCTGATCCTCTTGAACATTATCTTCTTCCAGTACGATGATGGATGTCCAACCGACGGTGGTATCAATCGCTGCAAACTCATAGTCGATGCCGAGCGAAATTGAGTCACCGACGTCCATACTGCGTCCGTTCGCTGCAATCAGTGGGCCGCCTGTGGATTGGTTGGTGGTGTCACTGCGAGAGTAGGATGCTCGCGCACTCAGAGCCTGATAGCTGTAGGCTGCGCTGAGCTCAAAGCCTTTGATCTCCGCATCACCAATGTTCTCAATCAAGTAACTGCCATCATCTTGGTAGGATTCACCGATGTAGTCGTCAATCTCGTTTTGGAACAGCGTTAGGTTCGCACTGATGGCATGCTGGTCAAAGCGTTGGAAGTAGCGAGCGCCCACTTCGCTTGAGAGGCCAGTTTCTGCCTTAATATCGTCAGCGAGATAGGCGACATCTTGATAGGCGATAAAGGTTTCAAGCAGCTCCGGGCCCTTAAATAGACTGCGAGTGCTGGCAAAGAGCGTCCATTGCTCGGTGATATCCCAATCGGCGCCAAGCGCCCAAGTCCACTCGTTAAACGTGTCCTTGCTGGTTTCGGCATCACGGATGTAGTGGTCATAACGCAGGCCCGCTGTAAGTGCGAAACTTGGCGAGAGCTGAATTCTGTCTTCGAGATAGCCAGCGCTGCTTTTCGCATGCTCTTGCATAAATGGCGTACCCCCATAGGCACTTTCACTGGTTTTATCCATGTACTCAAGCCCATAGGTGAACCGATGCGCACGCTCAGCCAACATCAAGCTTGATTGAAACTGAGCGGTGGCGCCCAAGTTTTGGTTTTTCGCGGTGTTCTGGCTGTGTCGGTTGGCTGGCCAGCGGCCAGTAATTGCTGACTCGTCACGATCAATTTGAGTGGTACTGGAATAGAGCGTGACTTTACCTTGATGATTGTCACCCCGTAGTTCATAGGAGCCCGTAAAGGTGTCGCGGTCATACTGAGTCGGGATTAAGTCTTCACCAGAGAGCTCAGTGTTGGCACTGCCACCCATATCCGGTCTTGGGCTGTAGTCGCCCTCATCACGGTAGAGGTCATAGCTGAGCTGAAAACGATGTAGATAAGAAGGCTCATAACCCAGTTTGAACAGCATATTGCCGACATCGCCGGCTGCGCCATAGGTGGTGTAACCATTGCCGTCTTTAAAGTCATCACGTTCGACGTAGTTCGCGTACACCATCGCATCAACATTATCGTTCAAGAGACCATATGCGGTGACAGAGCCTTGACGACTGTCGTTGCTGGCGACACCACCATACACACGGACGCCAAAGCTTTCGTTGTAACGCAGCAGGTCGCGAGCGTCTTTCGTCTCAAAATAGACCGCACCACCAAGGCCTGATTGGGTGACGGAGTTGTTGCCCACTTGGATGTCGACCGCTTTAAGGATGTCGGGGTTGAGTGTGAGGTTGCCGATATGGTGGAACATATTGGCGTGCTGCGATGCGCCATCGAGGCGAATGTCTAAGTCCGTTTCCCCGAGGCTACGAATGGTAATGCGTTGGTTAACGGAATGAGTACCGCCGACATCGACGCCGGGTACACTGCGCAGTAGATCCGACATGTGATCCGCTTGCTTAATGGAGATGTCTTGATCGCCCAAGAACTCCGAGCTGCTCGAAACTTGAGTGCCCCAGACTGTGAGCGTTTCATCGCTCGTGTTGTCGCTTTGGGTCTCGGCATAGGCACCGCCGCTGAGTGTGACCGCAATGGCCAAGGCTAGAGTCGATACCGAAACGATCGGTTGGTGATGTGAGTTCATGAACTCCCTCTCATACATTGTAAATGATAATTAATATCATTAATGTTATGCTACACCGCTAGTACATGAACAGCTTTTATGATTATGCAAAATCGCCAACTTGTTATGAGGAAAGTTATGCATTCAAAACAGATCACCCCGTCACTGTTTCGCATGGAAATGGCGGACGGGATTAACGTCTTTGGCGGCGGGCAGAGGAGTCAGCAAGAGAGCCTAGTGATCGCCCCTGCGACGCCATCGGTGATCTTTACCGTGTTGTTAGATGGAGATTTAGAGTTTGGTTATGACCAGCTTGAATGTACGCTTAGTGCGCAACCCCAGGCGCAAGTGATGGCCGTCAATCTCGTTCACCCTGCCAGTTTTTGGCGAAGTGTAGAGAAAGATCAGTGGGTCGAGAAAATTCACCTTGTGTTGCCGCGAATTTGGTTTGAAACAAAACCGCTTGAAGGCGGCGCTTTTCGTACTTTTTACTCCGCTCACCTCGCCAGTGCTTGTTTTGATTTGCCGAGTGAGGCCGCTAAAGAAATACAAAGACTGCTTCGCACCCCGCCCCCAGAGACAATTGCCAAACACATCGAACTGGAGAGCGACATCCATCAGCTGCTTCTCCAATTGATGAGCCAGCTATGTGCGTGCGAGGTGACTCAGGCCCCTCATCCTAGCGCGCGCCAAGACGTCGAGATGGCGGAGATTGTTGCCTTTATTGAAACCCATTTAACGCAGGCGCTGACTTTAGAGGCCATCGCTGAGTTTGCGCACATGAGCGTTTCGTCGCTGCAGCGGCTGTTCAAAGATCACATGAACATGACCGCTGCTCACTATGTACGGCGCAGAAAGCTGAATGATGCCAGAGTGAAACTGGCGACCGGTTGCATGACGGTCAGCGAAGCCGCTTACAGTTATGGTTATCGCCACCCCTCCAATTTCTCTCTCGCGTTCAAAAAACAGTTTGGTTACTCACCAAATCGAGTGGGTGAAAACGCAAGTCTTGAGCACAAAGAGCTAAGGGCAAAGCGAGTATTCACTTCTGAATGCCCAACGTAGCCCATTGTTTGAACGGGCTACGTTGGATCAGTGTTAAAACCATAACCCAGTGGGCAGCCTGAGTAAAAGTACATCACGCATCAGCAGATAAAACATCACCACGATAACAAATGAAGCGGTGAGGTGTTTACTCATAGAGCAGGTTTCTATTTTATCGAAGTTCGCGATCAACATAATGGCAACAAAGGCGAGTAACGAGGATAGCCCAAAACCAAGCGTGGTCATCAAGAGCGTCCAGAGGGCCATAATGGCAATCAGAGCGCTTTGTCGCATAGTTGGGCTTATATTTAGCGAAGACCAATTGACCGTATCGCTCGCGCGCCATACTTTACCGATGAGTAATACTGCCAAGACCATCATGGCGACCACAATATAAGTGGGAAATACTGCGCCTAGTTTAGACATGCTCTGCGTTTGATTGAGCAGCAGGCCACCTATGACGATGAGCAGTGCACCGATCGCTATGGTCGAGCCTTTGTGATCTCTTGGCGTGTCAGAGGGAGCAAAGTTATGCTTTTTTGCTGCCCAGAGCGGGAACACAAGCGCAATGATTGCACATATAATGATGCCAATAGAGATGGGACGAGCAAAAAACATCTCGAAGACTTTACCTTGCGCCGAGCCTATCAAATAGGCCTGAACAAACCCTTGTTCTGCGATCTTTCCTAGCACTAAGCCAAGTACAATTGGCGAAGCACTGAAGCCAAATTTACCTAAGAACCACGCAAACACACCCAGTATGAACATCATAAAGGTGTCATGAGGGTTGCTGTGAATCGCATAACTCCCAATAACGGTTAAGAACGCAACGGTGGGGACCAACAACTGTTTTGGCGTTTTGGCAATCGAACGATAGGCATATTTTCCAAGAATTAAACCGACGGGCAGCATCAATAGCGTTGCGATGATCAAACCGTAGATAAAGGTGTAGACAATGCTGCCTTGTTCAGTGAACAGTGATGGACCGGTCTTAATGCCTTGGACGAGCAAAGCCCCAAGTATGATCGCATCAGGTGGCGTCCCAGGAATGCCAAGCACCAATGTTGGGATAAAACCACCGCCAACGGTCGCGTTATTGGCTGATTCGGTCGCGACGATACCGTCTGATGCGCCTTCGCCAAATTTTTGATCTTTCTTCGCATTGCGGCGAGCTTCTGTATACGCCACTAATCCCGCAATAGAACCACCTGCACCGGGTAGGATTCCGACGACGGTGCCGATAATGGAGCTTCGCATCAGATTGAATTTACTGTTTTTGATCAGAGAAAAGGCGCGTGACAACGAGGATTTCCCTGATACCTCAGCAAAATCTAGATGAGGGGTTTTGTTCGCGACTAGGTCGATGATCACGGGAACACAGTACAATCCAATGATTGCAGAGGTAATATCAATTCCGCCGAGCAGTGAGACCTGATCAAAGGTATAGCGGACGTCACCACCGACTACCGCCACGCCAACCGTGGAAAGTAATAAACCGATGCAAGCGCCGATCAAGCCTTTGAGTGTGTTGCCCACCGAAAGAGACGATATGAGTGTTAGACCAAAAACCGCCATCCAGAAATATTCTGATGGACCAAAGGCCAAGGCGACTTGAGCGAGTGGTGGTGCCAGCATCAATAAGGCAAGACCACCCACGATACCACCTCCTACTGAAGCGAACGTTGCTAGAGAAATGGCAAGGGCCCCTTCACCTTTCTTCGCCATTGGATAGCCATCGAACGTCGTCGCGATGGCAGAAGGGGTGCCTGGAGTATTAACCAAAATTGCTGCAAACGCCCCACCATAGATAGCCCCGGTGTAAATTGCACCGAGGACAATCAAGCCCGAAGCGGGGCCCATCACATAGGTAAAAGGGACGAGAACTGCCACCGCCATGGTGGCAGACAATCCTGGCATTGCTCCGATTACTGTGCCGGCTACGACACCAACCAGTGCGAGTAATAGGTTGATCGGTGTGAGTGCATCAAGTAAATAACTAAGCAATTCCATCGTGAACCCCTATTTCACTAGCCCAAGCAGTTTTGCTACTTCTTGGTTTTCAGCTTTGTTTTTTTCAATAAATGCCTCCATCTCTTGATAAGGGATGTCGGTAAGCACAAATCCGTTGCTCTCCATTTTTTCCACAAAATCAGGGTCTTTATTGATATCGCCGATAATTCGAGAGAGCTCCACACGAATGGCCTCTGGGGTCGATTTCGGAACAGCGACGCCGCGGTATGCCCCTCCCACTAAATCGATGCCTAGCTCCTTGAACGTTGGGACATCTGGAAACGCCGCGAGACGCTCTTCTGCCGAGACTGCGAGCATGCGCAGTTTGTCACCAGCATTTGCCCCGGATGTGGCGTAGTTGAAACCTGCGGTCACCTGACTACCCATTAGCGCTGTCATGGCAGGACCAATACCGCTAAATGGAACGTAGGTTGTTTTCACACCCACCTGCTTATCAAACGATACCTGACCAATATGGTTGGCTGAGTTGGATCCTGAGCCTGCAAACGTGACCAGTCCTGGATTGGCTTTTGCGTAATCGATCAGTTCAGGTAGGCTCTTGAATTGACTGTTTGCCGGGACGAAAATCGCGTTCGGAGTGTAATGAAAATAATAAATGGGCGTGAGGTCATCGGTCGTGTAGCCAGACTCCTTAACAATCGGCTGCATGATGGTGTGAGGGATATTTATCCCCATCACGGTATAGCCATCACCTTCCATACTGTTGAGCTGTGACCAAGCTACTGCGCCGCCCGCACCGGGTTGATATTGAATGACGGTTTTCACACCTGCGTGTTTTTCAAACACGGTCTGTTGAAAGCGTGCAGAAAGATCAGATTCGCCACCGGCGTTAAAGGGAAGAATATAATTAATGGGTTTGCTGGGGTAGTCATCGGCTGCAAACAGGGAGCCAGACAGCGATAGAGCACCGGCAGCTAGTGTTGTGAGCAATGGTTTAGTGATATAGCTTAACTTACTTGTTTTCATTGTTTCGTCCTCGTTATTGGTTCACTTAAGCGCGAAGTGGGTGACGATTTTTAATCGTTCTTATTTCGCGCCTTGATATTCTTTGTTCGATGAGCTCCTCTAAATGTGTGACGAGTTTTTAATGGTTTTGGATGTAGTCAATGACCGCATCGGTCACTTGCTTAGTGGTTGCTTTCCCACCAATGTCGGGTGTGCAAATCCCTTCGGAAGATACCGACTCTATGGCACTCATCACTAGGCGAGCGGCTTGATGTTCGCCTAAATGCTCGAGCATTTGGACTGCAGTCCAAAAGGTCGCGATAGGATTGGCAATTCCTTGTCCAGTGATGTCGAACGCAGAGCCATGGATCGGCTCAAACATTGAGGGATAAGGGCTATTTGGTGCGATGTTTGCTGTCGGAGCCACTCCTAAACTGCCCGCTAAGGCACCGGCAAGATCGGAAAGGATATCGGCGTGAAGGTTGGTGGCGACGATAGTATCGAGTGATTCAGGGTTAAGCGTCATTCTTACCGTCATTGCGTCCACTAACATCTTGTCCCACGTGACATCAGGGAACTCTTTCGCCACTTCCTCTGCAATTTCGTCCCACATCACCATCCCGTGGCGTTGAGCATTAGACTTGGTGACCACGGTCAGGAGCTTACGTGGACGTTGCTGCGCAATCTCGAATGCATACCGCATGATTCTGGTTACGCCAGCACGGGTAAAGATCGACACTTCCGTTCCGACTTCTTCTGGAAAACCTTTGTGCGCGCGTCCGCCGTGACCTGAGTATTCGCCTTCTGAGTTCTCTCGGACGATGACCCAATCTAGGTCGCCTTTGGTTCTTCCCTTGAGGGGTGATGGGATTCCTGGGATGATTTTGGTTGGACGAACATTGGCGTATTGGTCAAAACCTTGGCAAATCTGCAGTCTTAAGCCCCACAAGGTTATGTGATCGGGGATGTCAGGATCGCCCACCGCGCCAAAGTAAATCGCATCGAACCCTTTTAGCGTGTCTAAGCCATCTTTGGGCATCATTTCGCCGTGTTGGCGGTAGTAGTCCGAGCCCCAGTCAAAGTGTTTGAACTCAAATCTGAGCTCCGGGAATCTGCTCGCTAGTGATTTAAGTACTTGAACCCCTGCTGAAATGACCTCCATCCCAATGCCATCAGCCGGAATGGTCGCGATTTTGTATGTTGACATAATGGTTACCTTCTTACTTGTTAGATTTTGATTATGAGATGTAAATAAATTGTTATCACTGGCGTTCTATTATATAAATTAACGATATAATCAGGAGGTAAGATGAAGACGGAACAGCTTAGGTGTTTTATCGCCGCCGCCGACACTCTACATTTTGGGCGCGCTGCACAAAGTTTGAACATGCTACCCGCCGCGTTTGGGCGACAGATTAAGTTGCTCGAACAATCTCTGGGGCTCGTACTGTTTAATCGTTCGACGAGAAGCGTGGAGCTGACGTTGATTGGTCAGCAGTTCTATTTTGATGCGTGTCATCTCATTGATCAGATAGATGCGGTAGAAAATCGGTACAAAAACTTGCGGATTGGTTCGCCTCACACATTGCGCGTCGGGGCAATTGACAGCGCCGCGATTGGGTTGCTGCCGAAATTGATTCTTAAATACAAGCGCTCTCATACGAACGCATCGATTCGTATCATCGAGGATAAAACTAAGCGCCTGATTCCAAAACTACTCTCAGGCGCGATTGATTTGGCGCTCATCCGACCGCCGGACAGTCTGAGTGAACGCATTGAAATCGAGCCTATTTGCCATGAATCACTGCGCTTGGCACTGCCAGACTCTCATCCATTAGCGACGCTCGAGCGTGTCACCATCGACTTGATTGCGGATTTTCCGATGATCGTACCGAACCGCAAAGACAGACCTCATAGTTACGACCTGACTTTTAAGTTGTTTCAGGCTGCAGGCTTTCAGCCCACGATTTCACAAGTGGCTAATGAAAAGCAGACGATTTTGAATTTGGTTGCTCAGGAAATGGGGCTAGCCATTGTGCCTTCTTGGTCAACCGGTGTCGCCCCATCGAATGTGTGCTTTAGGGAGATAGAGGGACACAGCCATATCGGTTTACCTTTGGCCGCAGCTTGGCTTAAAGGGTGCTCCGATTCTGTTAGGCAGGGATTGGTGGAAATGTTGAAACACTCACCAGAGCTGATCGACCAGTAGCATGTTTCTCTCGCGAAAAGAGCTCTTGATGGCTTATCGCAGTATATTGAACTGTAACTATTGTCGTTTTTAATATTATTGAGACAAATTAGAGCGGGAGTTCACAAATTGACCAATTAGTGCTTTTGACCGAGTTAGGGTGGAAAAAAATAGACTAGAGTGATTACTAAATAACTCACAAAAACAGGCTAGGTTGAATGCTGAAAACCTCGTTGCTCCACTCTGCTGTCCGGGCACCTCGGGCCCTGCATTGGTATCACTGGGTCGTGATTGTGTTTTCGCTTGCGTTGACGCTGACCGCTTGGCAAGTGACGCTCAAACAGAGTCATCAGAAATCAAAGGTTCAATTTCAACATCAAGCCAAACAATTGGTCGCCTTGGTCCAAGAGCGGATGGAGAAGTATGAGGAAGCGCTATGGGCCGGCGTCTCTGCACTGCACATGCTTGATAGACCGGCGAGCCGCGCGGATTGGAAAGTGTTTGCCGATGAGCTGCGCATCGAATCTCGGTTCCCGGGCATCAACGGGATTGGTGTGATTCATTACGTGCCAGAAGAGAAAGTACCGACGTATTTGTCTTGGCAGCGTGAGACGATGGCGACCTATGCCATGCATCCCCCGCGCTCTGGCAAGGAGTATTGGCCTATCACTTACATCGAGCCTCAGCAAGACAATCTCAAAGCGGTGGGTCTAGACATGGCGCATGAAACCAATCGTTACAGTGCGGCGCAGCGGGCGAAATCAAGCGGTCAGGCCAGCATCACCGGGCCGATCGTCTTGGTACAAGATTCTCAGCGCACGCCGGGCTTTCTTTTTTATGCCCCGTGGTATCGCCAAGGTATGGAAAATAATCAATATGGTGAAAGTGGCGGCGATTTTCAGGGTTTAGTCTACGCGCCTTTTGTGGTCTACAAATTGATGGATGGTACGCTCGACAGAAGTACACGTTTAGTGAATTTCAGCATCTATGATGGCGACACGGAGCTCTACAGTGAACTCAATGATAGCAACCGTCATTACGATGCTGATCCGACGTTTTCTGAGCAAATCAGTTTGGATTTGTATGGTCGTACTTGGGTGTTTCATGTTCAGTCCTCGCTGCTATTTAAAGAACAGCAAAGCCTGAGTCAACCTGCGCTGATCTTAGTGTTTGGTCTATTGGTTGATGTTCTGCTACTGGTCATTTTCTTGATGCTCAGTCGTGAGAAAGAGCGTGCTCAGCAGTACGCCGATCAAGCCACCCAAGATTTGCAGCTGCGCACTCAAACCTTAGAACAAGTGACGGCCGATTTAGAGAAGCGCAACCATGCGCTCGAAGAGGCCAACCACGAACTGGATCAATTCGCTTACGTCGCTTCCCATGATTTAAAAGCGCCCTTGCGTGGCATATCCCAGTTGGTTACTTGGACCATCGATGACTTAAAACCCCACCTCACTGAGCAAACAGAGCAGTACACCGCCTTATTGCAAAATCGAGTCAGCCGGTTGGAGCGCTTGCTGGATGATCTGCTGCTTTATTCGCGTGTAGGCAGGAAACAGTGGAGCCTAGACCTGTTTCATGTTGGGAATAAGATTGAAGAGATTTTTGAGCTGCTTAGCCCGCCGCCAGGGATAGCCTTAGAGTATGACGATCAGTTGGGTGAGATCTCCACCTTAGTCACGCCGCTTGAAATGGTACTGAGAAACCTGATTGGTAATGCGATTAAGCATCATGACAAGGAGAATGGTTTGATTCGCGTGACCGCTACGGAAATTGATGACCGTTATGTGTTTACCGTGCAAGACGACGGGCCAGGCATCCCTGAGGCCTATCAAGAGAAAGTGTTTGAACTTTTCCACACTCTGCAACCAAGAGACAAAGTAGAAGGCAGTGGCCTTGGCCTGTCGATTATTAAGAAAACGCTCGATCTCTATGGTTGCGACTATCGATTAGAAAACAACCTTGAACAGGGCTGCACGTTCCGTTTTAGTTGGCCCAAACAGCCGTACTTTGCCGCGCTAACCATCGAGCGCGCCAATCCAACCGTTACTCCATAAGGATGGGATTTAACTGATGAAAATCTTGATTATTGACGACGATACCATCGATAGAATTGCTGCGATTCGGACTTTGCGCGATACCGATTTACCCATCCAGGTGATCGACGAAGCAACGACGGCCCATGAAGGGCTCAAGATGGCGCTCGCCAATAAATATGATGTGATTTTGCTCGACTATCAGCTTCCACCATCCAATGGTATTGAAGTGCTGATGCAATTGAGGAGTGTGAGCGATTTCTCTACCTCGATTGTGATGCTCAGCCACAGTAATGATGAGGAGTTGGCGCTGTCGTGCATTGAAGTGGGCGCGCAAGACTTCATTATGAAAAAAGAGATCACCGCGTCGCGATTACGTCGCGCAATCGTGATTGCCACCGAACGCTATTACCTCGAGCAGCAGATTCAAGCCAAACACACCGAACTCAAACGTATGGCGGAAGAGGACAGTTTAACTGGGTTGAGTAATCGCTACTTTTTTGATGAAACCTTGAAAAAAGCGCTATTGATTGCCTCTCGCTCGAAAAAGCCTTTGATGCTGCTGTTGATTGATCTCGATAAGTTCAAAGACATCAATGATAGCCTTGGCCACGTTGTCGGTGATGCGGTCCTTAGGCACGTGGCTCAGCGTCTCTCCCATTGCTCACGAAAAAGTGATTACTTGTGCCGCATCGGTGGCGACGAGTTTGCCATTATTATCCAAAACCTTGAGATGAAAAATCAGGTTCATCTATTGGTCCAGCGCCTGCTTAAGGCGTTTGAAGAGCCGATCATAGTGGATAGCCATAGCATTGATATGACCATCAGTATTGGCATCGCTTCCGCGCCAGAATGTGCCACTAACTCCGTGGATTTAACCAAGTGTGCTGACATCGCCTTGTACCGAGCCAAAGACCAAGGGCGAAATCAAGCGCAGTATTACTCAAAAGCGTTTCATAACTTGATTGAAAAACGCATCCGCATTGAAAACGATCTTAAACGCGCGATTCAAAATGATGAGTTTGAACTCTACTTTCAGCCTCAGTTTGACCGCAACGCCAACTTAGTGGGGGCAGAGGCACTGCTGCGCTGGAATCACAAAAAGCTGGGTATTGTTTCACCTACCGACTTCATTCCGATCGCGGAAGAGTCTCATTTGATGATCGAAATTGGTCATTGGGTATTTCGCGCGGCGTTTGATCAACTCAAAATTTGGAAAGAGCAATTTGCACGCTTTAGCGCCTCGTTTGTGGTCGCAATTAATGTCTCACCCAAGCAGTTGACAGAGCTGAGTTTAAAAACACAGCTTGAAGAGTACCTTTCGTTTTATGAAGTCTCTCCGAGTCAGGTGGAGTTGGAGATCACGGAAAACTGTTTGGTCGCAGAAGGCGCTTCAACTGAGATGCTGCAACAGTTGAGTGGGCTGGGGTTCAAAATTGCGGTGGACGATTTTGGTACTGGCTACTCGTCGCTCTCGCATCTCAAAGAGTACCCGATTGATATCATTAAGATCGACAAATCGTTCATCGCGAACGTTGAAGAGAAAAGCGCTCAGCAACTCTTTACGGCCATCTGTCTGTTTGCGACCAGTCTAGAGTACGATACCGTGGCTGAAGGTATAGAAACCGAGTACCAAAGCAGCCTTTGTCAGGGAGTCGGGGTGGCGCGTCATCAGGGCTATTTTTACTCGCAGCCATTGCCTGTTGAGGCGTTTGAGAAGAAGTATTTTGGCTAGAGCGCAGCGCTGATTAGTTCACCACGCTCTAGTTGAATCATCGCTTAATCGCGGTCAACCGCAAACGGAGACCATGCTTGACGTGTCGGCATCACTTCAAGGCGGTTAATGTTGATGTGATCGGGCAGCGTCGCCACGTAGAACATCTGTTCGGCAATGTCTTGCGCGGTGAGTGGGGTAGTGCTGTTGTAAAGCTTATCGGACGCCGCTTGATCGCCTTTGGTGCGTACCAAAGTGAACTCGGTTTCTGCCATGCCTGGCGCAATGTCAGTCACACGTACACCGGTGCCGAGCAAATCACAGCGCAAGTTGTAGCTAAATTGTTGAACAAACGCCTTGGTTGCCCCATAGACGTGACTACCTGGGTAGGGCCATTGTCCGGCGATAGATCCCACATTAATGATGGTGCTGCCGGCGCCAGATTGGATCAAGGTCGGCAGTATCGCGTGCGTCACATTCACCAATCCTGTGACGTTGGTGTCAATCATGGTTTTCCAGTCATCAAGCTCGACGTCTTGCGCCGCTTGCGGAGCCAATGCCAGACCGGCATTGTTGATGAGCAGTCGCACGGCGGCAAATTCGCTTGGCAGTTCTGCCACGGCTTGTTTCACCGCGTCTGAATCACGAACGTCAAGTTGAATGATGTGCACAGGCACATTGAGTTCGGCTTTCAGTGCGTCTAAACGCTCGAGGCGGCGACCAGAGAGCACCAATGACCAACCCGCTTGTGCAAAACGCTCTGCCGCGGCTCGGCCAAATCCAGATGTCGCACCAGTGATAAACGCCACTTTTTTCATTCTTTATTCCTTTTGATTGCCAAACTGAACTCGGAGCATAGCATGTTTTCGTTACTGGGGATGAATGCACAATCTCATCCTGCTTGCCGTTATGGTTTTGGTCTGGATGGGTGCGTTTGGCTGAACTACCTGACTGATATGCATCAAGTTTTCTTTTTTGGGGTTAAGGTCAGACCAAAATGGTGAGAGGAGAGAATCGATTGCACTAATATACAGCGCAAAAAATAACCGCTCTTGCACAATTAAGAAGCGGGTTAGAATAAAATTAATATAATTCAATGAGTTAAAATTAAATTGTTGAACGAGTTTTATTGGCACCCTTTTTGGATTGGTTGGATATAGATACCGACAGGTTGAATAACCATTCATCTATAAGGAGATAGCCACTATGAACATGACGTTCAAACTGAAACTGGCCGCTTTGGGCACCACACTCGCACTGAGCTCCTCTTTGGCATACGCAGAAGAGACGATCAAAGTCGGTGTGCTCCACTCGTTGTCCGGGACGATGGCGATCAGTGAAACCACACTGAAAGACACCGTGCTGATGTTGGTCGATGAGCAGAACAAAAAAGGCGGTTTGCTAGGTAAAAAACTCGAAGCCGTGGTGGTGGACCCTGCGTCCAACTGGCCACTGTTTGCAGAGAAAGCGCGCGAATTGATCGAGAAAGAAAAAGTCGACGTGGTGTTTGGTGGTTGGACGTCGGTATCACGCAAATCCATGTTGCCTGTGTTTGAAGAGCTCAACAGTATCTTGTTCTACCCGGTTCAATATGAAGGGGAAGAGTCGTCGAAAAACGTCTTCTACACTGGCGCTGCGCCAAATCAGCAGGCGATCCCTGCGGTTGATTACCTCATGAATGAACTCGGCGTTGAGCGCTGGGTATTGGCGGGCACTGACTACGTCTATCCGCGCACCACCAATAAGATCTTGGAAGCGTACCTCAAAGCCAAAGGGGTGGGTGAGTCTGACATCATGATCAACTACACGCCGTTTGGTCACTCCGACTGGCAGTCAATTGTCTCTGACATCAAGAAATTTGGCGCAGAAGGGAAGAAAACCGCGGTGGTCTCGACCATCAATGGCGATGCGAACGTGCCTTTCTACAAAGAGCTTGGGGCGCAAGGTGTCTCATCGGAAGACATCCCCGTGGTGGCGTTCTCTGTGGGTGAAGAAGAGCTTTCGGGTATGGATACCTCACCACTGGTGGGCCACCTTGCCGCTTGGAACTACTTTATGAGTGTCGATACAGACAGCAACGCAGAGTTTGTCGAAACGTGGCAAGCGTTCATCGGCAGTGAAGAGCGTGTCACGAATGACCCAATGGAAGCGCACTACATCGGCTTTAACATGTGGGCGCAAGCGGTGACGAACGCAGGTACGACCGACGCACAAGCCGTTCAAGATGCATTGATTGGTGTTTCTGTCCCCAACCTCTCAGGGGGTTACTCGACCATGATGCCTAACCACCACATCACCAAACCGGTTTTAATTGGTGAAATCCAAGATGACGGTCAGTTCGATGTGGTGTGGGAGACAACAGGTTTAGTCGCTGGTGATGCTTGGTCTGATTACCTTCCTGAGTCGGCGAAACTGTTCTCAAGCTGGTCGAAACCTTTCTCTTGCGGCGCGTTTAACGTCGAAACCAAGCAGTGTTCAGGTTCTAATTAATCTCCACGATTGGCGCCCGGCTATTACGTGGAAGCTGGGCGTCTTTTTTCTGTTGAGACCCTTTCCTTTTCACCCACGCAAGGACAGACATCATGAGGCCAAGGAGTGCGCCGATTATCAAGTTTATGTGGATCAGTCTATTGAGCCTGATCGGGTTGAATCTCGCCAATGCGCAAAGTCAGGAAGACTTTGCCAGCATACTCAATGGCAAGAACAATCAAGCGAAAGAGCAAGCTATGACTTGGCTGGTGGAGACACAACCAGCCGAGGTAGCGAAGCCTATTTTGACCGCGTGGCTAGAAGGCGATCTCTACAGCTTAAAAGCCAACAAGCAAGACCTTTACATCGTGCCAGAGCTCAAAGCGAAACAAACCGCCACTCAGGTTTGGACGGGCGAGACACTCATGATTGAAAGTAAACGCCAGTTTAGCAAAGTGCGGGTGAATAACGCGTTGCGTGGTCTGATTCGCGCTGAAATCGCCTCACTGGGCCTAAGCAGCGCCGATGAATCGGTGCGACTTGCGGCGGTGGTGGCGTTGGTGGGCAATACAGAGCCCAGCGTGGTGGCCAAGTTTAAAAAGCGTCTGGTGAGCGAAACCTCGCCCGCAGTGATTGAGCAGTTGCATCTGGCGTTGGCGGTGGACAGTGCCCTCAATGCGAGTGACCCGGGCCAAGTGGCGGCGATTGCGCTGTTGTCGGATTACAAACAGCCAGTGGTGGTGCAAACCCTCAATGCAGTGTTAAGCCGTGAGCAAGATGAGGAAGTGATTGAGGCGGCGCAAAAGGCCCTCGATCGCTACCAACAAAGCCAGCGTTTGTATTCGGGGGTGGAGACCCTTTTCTTTGGTCTTAGTTTAGGTTCGGTACTGGTGTTGGCCGGCATTGGCTTGGCGATCACCTTTGGTGTGATGGGCGTGATCAACATGGCGCACGGTGAGCTCATTATGCTTGGCGCTTACACCACTTACGTTATGCAGCAATTGATGCCTAATCACATTGGGTTGGCGTTGATACTTTCTATTCCTGCGGCGTTTATTGTCTCTGGGTTGGTGGGCGTTGCGATTGAACGCAGCGTGATTCGCCATTTGTACGGACGACCGCTGGAAACCTTACTGGCGACGTTTGGTCTCAGCCTGATTCTGCAACAAGCGGTGCGCTCGGTGTTTTCGCCGCTTAACCGCTCAGTCAGCACGCCGGATTGGATGTCCGGCGCACTCAGCCTCAACCCCATGCTCTCTCTCACCTACAACCGCTTGTACATCATCCTTTTTTGCGCGTGTGTCTTCATTGGTTTGGTGATGGTCTTGAAAAAAACACCTTTGGGTCTGCAAGTGCGCGCGGTGTCGCAAAATCGCGCGATGGCTCGTGCGATGGGGATCCGCTCAGAGCGTGTCGATGCCATGACGTTCGGCTTAGGTTCCGGGGTTGCCGGTATTGCAGGTGTTGCGCTGTCTCAACTCACCAACGTGGGGCCCAATATGGGCCAAGCCTACATCATCGACTCCTTTATGGTGGTGGTGTTTGGCGGCGTTGGCAATCTGTGGGGCACCTTAGTGGCGGGGCTCGGCCTTGGGCTGTTTAACAAAATATTGGAGCCTTGGGCGGGCGCGGTACTGGCGAAGATCTTGGTGTTGGTGTTTATCATCCTATTTATTCAAAAACGTCCTCGTGGGCTCTTCCCACAACGTGGCCGAGCGGCAGAAGGTTAAGGAGTTCACATGAGTCAATCTATTCAGTCACGCTCGGTAGTGCTGTCGGCGATGCGAGGCGACAAAGGTGGCCAAGTGACCGTGGCGCTCATTCTGTTGGCGGTGGTGCTAGTGCCCTTGGCCAATACCTTGCTGCCCATCGGTCATCCCATTCACGTTGAGACATTCACGCTCTCTTTGATGGGCAAGTATCTCAGCTATGCCATGCTCGCCTTAGCGGTGGATCTGGTGTGGGGCTACCTCGGCATTTTGAGTTTGGGCCACGGCGCCTTTTTTGCCCTTGGCGGCTATGCGATGGGCATGTATTTGATGCGTCAAATTGGTGATCGCGGTGTGTATGGGAATCCGATTCTGCCGGATTTTATGGTGTTTCTAAATTGGCAAGAGCTGCCGTGGTTCTGGCTTGGTTTTGATCAGTTTTGGTTCGCGTGTGTGATGGTGGTATTAGTGCCGGGGGCGCTGGCTTACCTGTTTGGTTATTTGGCATTTCGATCTCGCGTGTCGGGGGTCTATTTGTCGATCATCACCCAAGCACTGACCTATGCCCTGATGTTGGCATTTTTTCGCAACGAAATGGGCTTTGGCGGCAACAACGGCCTCACGGATTTTAAAGACATACTTGGCTACAGCTTGCAGCAAGACAGCACGCGCATCGTGCTGTTTATGGCCACCGGTCTGATGCTGGCCCTGAGCTACTGGGTGTGCCGTACTGTGGTGGCCAGCCGTCTTGGCCGCGTGGCGTTGGCGATTCGCGACACCGAATCTCGCACTCGATTTATGGGCTATGACGTCGACGGCATCAAACTGTGGGTGTTTGTCCTTTCTGCGGTGATCGCGGGCATTGCGGGGGCGCTTTATGTCCCGCAAGTGGGCATCATCAATCCCGGGGAATTTGCGCCGCTCAACTCGATTGAAGTGGTGGTTTGGGTCGCGTTAGGTGGCCGAGCTACCTTGTTTGGCGCAATTGTAGGCGCTTTGGTGATCAACTATGCCAAAAGCTGGTTCACCGTTGAGTTTCCAGAGGTGTGGCTCTTTGCCCTCGGGGGCATGTTCGTGCTCTCGACTATGTACTTCCCGAAAGGGTTGATGGGGTTTGTCAGCGATAAGCTCGCGAAGGTCGACACGCCTAAGCGCCGCGCAGCAAGCGATGAGGAAAGAGATAAGAGCAAAGAGGTGACGGCATGAACATGACCCATACAACATTGACCGATTCGGTCAAGCAACTGACCCGTCGTGATGAAGTTTTTTCGTTTCTCAAGCCCGATACCCACCCGTTGATTGATACGCGGCACAACATTTTGCTCTATGTCGAAGGCGTCAACAAAAGCTTTGACGGTTTTAAAGCCATCAACGATTTGAACTTGTACATCAAAGAGGGCGAACTGCGCTGCATTATCGGCCCGAATGGTGCAGGGAAAACCACTATGATGGACATCATCACGGGCAAAACCAAACCCGACAGTGGGTCGGTGTGGCTTGGCTCTAACATCAACCTCTTGAAGATGAATGAGGCGCAAATTGCCAATGCCGGCATCGGACGCAAGTTCCAAAAGCCGACGGTGATTGAGTGCTTAAGCGTGTGGGAGAACCTTGAGCTGGCGATGGCGGGCGTACGTTCTGTGTGGGGTACGTACATCGCGCAGCTATCAGGCGAGCAGAAAGACAAATTGGAGTCAGTGCTCACGCTGATTGATTTGCAAGACAGTGCAAGGCGACTCGCCGGTAACCTGTCGCATGGTCAAAAGCAGTGGCTCGAGATCGGTATGCTCTTGATGCAAAACCCGAAGCTGTTGCTCATCGATGAGCCGGTCGCGGGGATGACGCACCAAGAGATGGATCGCACCTCTGAGCTGCTTAACTCGCTTGCCGGGAAACACTCGGTCGTGGTCGTTGAGCACGATATGGATTTCGTCCGTTCAATTGCCAGCCATGTCACTGTGCTCCACCAGGGGCATGTGCTGGCAGAAGGGACGATGGACCACGTCCAGGCCCATCCGCAAGTCAAACAGGTCTATCTGGGAGAGTAGTATGTTGACCATCAATGGATTGAACCAATTCTATGGCGAAAGCCACACCCTGTGGGACTTGAATATGACGATCCCCAAAGGCAAATGTACCGTACTCATGGGTCGCAATGGGGTGGGGAAAACCACCTTATTGCAGTGCATTATGGGGCTCGTGAAGGTACAAAGTGGCGACATCAAACTGGGTGAACAGTCATTAATTAAACGTGACGCCGAAGACCGCCCGCGACTCGGCATCGGTTATGTGCCGCAAGGACGGCAAATCTTTCCGATGCTCACCGTGCAAGAAAACCTTGAAGTGGGATTGCCGATTCGCGCCAAAGGTGATCGCCAGATCCCAGAATTCATTTTCGAGCTGTTTCCGGTGCTTAAAGAGATGCTTCATCGCCGCGGTGGCGATCTGTCGGGAGGGCAGCAGCAGCAACTGGCGATTGGTCGTGCTCTGGTGGTCAACCCGAGTCTACTGATTTTGGATGAGCCCACGGAAGGCATCCAGCCCAACATAGTGCAAGAGATTGGCGACATCATTCGCATGCTCAATCAGCAATATGGTCTGACGGTATTGCTGGTGGAGCAAAAGCTGCCTTTCGCCCGCAAAGTGGGTGATGAGTTTTGCATTTTGGATCGCGGCCGGCCGGTGGCCAATGGCCCCATGGAGGCGCTCAACGACGCGCTGATAAAGGAGTATCTCACCGTATGATGTGTGACCCTGCTGTGGCATTTGCCTTGACGGATGCCAATGACAACCCCAGCCTTGAACAAAAACTCGATTCTGATACTCGCTCTGGTTGGAAAGCAAAACTGGCTCTGCTGTTTACCGACCGAGGAGATAAAACGGTGATCAAAGAGCGCCAGCAGCAAGGCCCGCTGGCGATACAGCGCCCGCTCTATCCTGAGGGGTCTGTGTGCCATACCTATTTGTTGCACCCGCCTGGCGGCGTAGTCGGCGGCGACACGTTAGCCATCGAGGCACAGGTGCGAGAGGGGGGGCATGCACTGGTCACGACCCCCGGCGCTACCAAGTTTTATCGTTCATCGGCGCGTTTTGCTTGCCAGACGCAAATATTGCGCGTGGCGTCAAACGCCACCTTAGAGTGGTTACCGCAAGAGAACATCTTTTTCCCCGATGCCCACGCGCGATTAGATACACAGATCCACCTAGAGCGTGATGCACAATTTATGGGCTGGGAGATGCACTGTTTTGGGAGGCCCGCACTAAATGAGGGCTTCTCAAGTGGACATTTGGTAGGAAAAACAGAGATTTACTACCAAGGGAGCAAAATACTCAGCGAAGGGCTCAATATGAAAGGTGGTGATAAGGCTCTGATAAATAAGGGCTTACTTGGTTTTCCAATGATGGGCACTTTTTATATCTCCTCACAGGACGAGGACTTAATCGAGCTGGTACAGAGCTTGCTCTGCTCTATTCAAGAAGATGTGGGTAAGGCGTCGCTGGTCATTGGTGCCACTCAGCTGGAAAACCTGATAGTCGTCAGGGCATTAGGTCAATGGAGTGAAGTGATTCTGGCCAGTTTTGAGCGTATTTGGCAACAGATCAGGTTGCACTGGTTTGGCGAGAAGCCTCAGCCTCCGAGGATCTGGGCTACCTAACAAGGTGGACTGAGAGTGTGGATGCAAGCTGACTTACTCATCTACAGCACACTCATCCACAAGTACACTCAACCATAAGCATGAGAGTGCATTCGGCGGAACAAAGCGATGAATTGCGAGGGATAGCAATGGAACTCACCCCGAGAGAGAAAGACAAATTACTCATTTTTTGCGCGGGCCTGTTGGCGCAAAGTCGCAAAGAAAAAGGGCTAAAACTCAACTACCCAGAGTCGATTGCGCTGATCAGTAGCGCCATTTTAGAAGGCGCTCGGGAAGGAAAAAGCGTCGCCGAATTGATGGATTACGGGCGTACGTTGCTTACGGTAGAGGATGTCATGGAAGGGGTCGGCAGTATGATTCCGGACGTGCAAGTTGAGGCAACGTTCCCTGACGGCACCAAACTCGTCACCGTGCACGAGCCGATTGTGTAGTCAGTGATGGGTAAAGGCAAAGTCAATAGGATGAGGAGATACAGGGATGGCAGGGACGACAATCGGCAAGGGTTGGGCGCCGGGTCAAATCGAGACCGCCGCCGATGAGATTGCGCTCAATGTGGGCCGCCGCACCGTCAAAGTGAGCGTTGAGAATGTCGGTGACCGCCCGGTTCAAATCGGATCGCATTATCATTTTTTCGAAGTGAATGAAGCCTTGGTGTTTGACAGAGCGCTTGCGCGCGGGTTTCGACTCAATATTCCCGCCGGTACGGCGACGCGATTTGAACCAGGACAATCACGCAGCGTTGAGCTAGTGGAATACGCCGGAAAAGGCGAAGTGTACGGATTTCAAGGCAAGGTGATGGGCAAGTTATAGCTCGATGGCGTTACACCACCAAGTTGATAGACAAATGGGTAATGCGCACACGCAACAGACAAGGATAAGTCATGGCAAGCATCTCTCGACGGGCATACGCCGAAATGTTTGGGCCAACAGTCGGAGACAGAGTTCGCCTCGCGGATACCGAATTGTGGCTTGAGGTAGAAAAAGATTACACCGTCTACGGTGATGAAGTGAAATTTGGTGGCGGGAAGGTGATTCGCGATGGCATGGGACAGAGCCAAAGACCAAGCCAAGAAACCCCAGATTTAGTGATCACCAATGCCGTTGTGCTCGACTATTGGGGCATTGTCAAAGCCGACGTGGCGGTCAAAGATGGTCGCATTCACGCGATTGGCAAAGCAGGCAACCCCGATGTTCAGCCCGGCGTCACCATAGTGATTGGCCCGGGCACTGAGGTGTTGGCTGGAGAAGGGGCGATTCTGACCGCTGGTGGCATTGACTCGCACATCCATTTTATCTGCCCACAACAAATTGAAGAGGCGCTCGCCTCGGGTGTCACCACCATGATTGGTGGCGGCACTGGCCCGAACACTGGCACCAATGCGACCACCTGTACGCCAGGCCCGTGGAATATGCATCGCATGCTTGAATCCCTAGATGGATTTCCAATGAATTTTGGCTTGCTTGGTAAAGGTAATGCTAGCCAACCTGACGCACTGCGAGAGCAAGTTGCGGCGGGCGCGGTGGGGTTGAAACTGCATGAAGACTGGGGGACGACGCCAGCTTCTATTGATACCTGCCTGACGGTAGCGGATGAGATGGACGTACAGGTGGCGATACACACCGATACCCTCAATGAATCCGGCTTTGTCGAATCGACATTGAATGCGATCGGCGATCGCGTCATTCATACCTATCACACCGAAGGGGCAGGGGGCGGTCACGCGCCAGATATTATTCGCGCCGCCGGGGAAGCCAATGTTCTGCCGTCGTCGACCAATCCGACACGCCCGTACACCGTTAACACGGTCGATGAGCATTTGGACATGTTGATGGTGTGCCATCACCTCTCACCATCCATTGCAGAAGATGTGGCGTTCGCGGAGTCTCGCATCCGCCGAGAAACCATCGCCGCCGAGGATATTCTTCACGACTTGGGCGCTTTCTCGATGATCGCTTCGGATTCACAAGCCATGGGGCGAGTGGGAGAAGTGATCACACGCACTTGGCAAACGGCGCACAAAATGAAAGTGCAGCGCGGCAGTTTGAAACAAGATTCTAGTTACAGCGATAATTTTCGTTTGAAGCGTTACATTGCCAAATACACCATCAACCCGGCGATCACACACGGGATGGCCCATGAAATTGGTTCGATTGAAGTGGGTAAATTGGCGGATTTGGTGTTGTGGAAACCGGCTTTTTTCGGCGTTAAACCGAGCGTGATTTTGAAAGGCGGCATGATAGCCATGGCGCCGATGGGCGATCCGAACGCATCCATTCCCACTCCACAGCCGGTCCATTACCGTGGCATGTTTGGCAGCTACGGCAAAGCGGCGCAAAAGACCTCGATGCTGTTTGTCTCGCAAGCCGCTCACCAAGCCGGGATTGCCGCTGAACTGGGCTTAGGCAGTCAAATCGGCGTGGTGAGCCACTGCCGTGACATCCGTAAAGCCGATATGAAGTTAAACGACTGGCAGCCGCACATCGAAGTGGACTCGCAAACCTATCAAGTTCGCGCGGATGGCGAGTTGCTGGTGTGTGAACCTGCAGACGTGCTGCCGATGGCGCAGCGCTATTTCTTATTCTAGGAGAACAACCATGATCGAACTGACGGAAATTGCTCAGGAGATAACCATTCAACCCCACACATTTCTCAGTTTGCCGATCGACAGCCGTATCAAAAGCCGCTTAAAGGTCAAATTGGATGATGGCCGTGACGCGGGACTATTTCTTCCTCGCGGACACATTTTACGCGGGGGAGAGCAGCTCAAAAGCCCATGCGGATTGGTGGTTGAGGTGATTGCCGCGCCAGAGAGTGTCTCGACCGTCTACTGCAGTGACCTGCATTTATTGACGCGCGTTGCTTACCACTTAGGAAACCGCCATGTGCCGTTGCAAGTGGCGTTTGGTTGGGTACGTTACCAGCATGATCACGTACTCGATGACATGGTGACAGGGCTCGGCGCGAAAGTGACGGTCGAGCAAGCGGCCTTTGAGCCAGAAAGTGGTGCTTATGGCGGGCGTTCTGCTGGGGGCCATCATCACCATCACTAAATGGCTATTTGATAGGGCGCGTGTTGTCAATGTTGACGACAGCGTGGCCAGTTTCTCTTTCAACCTATTTCAACGGATAGATGACTTACAAGGACAGTGTTATGCGAATCTCTTTTATTCCCTCCGTCGGCGCGTTTGCCGCCACCACGATGGCAAGCCCAGTATTTGCTCACCCGGGCCATGAGGGCGGATCTTTTTCGGCTGGATTGACACACCCTGTGACCGGGTTGGATCACCTCGTCATGCTGATTGCGTTCGGCATGCTGACTGCGTGTCTATCGGTCAGTTGGCGCGGCAAAGTAACGCTGATGCTAGCGGCACTCGCGACGTTACTACTGGGGCTAAGCGCAGGTAAAGTGTTTGGCGGCTTTGGTGGCGTCGAGCTGGCGATTGGGGCCTCACTGTTTGTGGTCAGCGGCGCCATATGGCAGTCATTCAATCGCTCCAAGCCGCTATTGAATTTGGCGGTTGGCCTCAGCGTTGGGCTGATGTTCTTTCATGGTTACGCGCATGGCGTTGAATCAACGGGCAGTGTTCTTCCCTTTGCCAGTGGCATGTTGACCGCCGCCGCCGGTTTGATGGTGCTGGGCTTACAGTTTGGCCGAGCGTTGTCGAGCCCTTGGTTATCGGTTGGCGTCGCGTCTGCCAGCGCTTTGATTCTACTGCCGTAACGGATGTAGCCAATGATGAGCGAACCTCGCGCGGTGTATCGACTGTTCCAGCTGATCAGTCCCTCTTTGCCTATCGGCGGGTTTACCTACTCGCAAGGGCTAGAGTGGGCAGTCGAAGCGCAATGGGTGAGCGACAAAGAGAGCATGCACCAATGGTTGAGCAACATGTTGTTCAATAGCGTGGCGACCTTAGAACTGCCGTTGATTGACAGATACTTCGAGGCGCTCGGGAATGCGGACATCGCGCGCATTCAATCACTCAGTGACACCCTGTACGCCAGTCGTGAAACCAAGGAGTTGCGCGCCGAAGAGTCTCAGCGAGGACTCGCCCTCAAAACGCTTTTGGTGCAACTGGGAGTGGATCACGACGCGTTTCATCACCCTGAGGTGAAAATCAATCAACTGCTCGGTTTGTGTGTTGCCGCCGAGCAGTGGCAGATCGAACCCGAATCACTCAAACAAGGCTACCTTTGGAGCTGGGCGGAAAATCTCATTATGGCTGGGGTGAAATTGGTGCCCCTTGGTCAAACGGATGGCCAGCGAGCGCTGATCGCTCTTAGCGACGAATTTGAGGACGCCATCGCGCACGCTCGGCAGATTGAAGAGTGGATGATGGGCAGCTTTACCCCCAGCGTCTCCATCGCCAGCAGCTTACACGAGACACAATACACGCGATTATTTCGCTCATAACGTCTGTGCAGTTTTGTACATAGAATTGGAGAAGAAGGACAATGGAGAGTCACAAACAGCCATTAAGGGTCGGCATTGGCGGCCCGGTAGGTTCAGGCAAAACCGCGCTGTTGGAAGTGCTGTGCAAAGCGATCCGCGATAAGCTCAACATCGCGGTGGTCACCAACGATATCTATACCCAGGAAGACGCGAAGATCCTTACTCGCGCCGAGGCGCTTGAGCCCGATCGCATCATCGGTGTCGAAACCGGCGGCTGTCCTCACACGGCGATCCGCGAAGACGCCTCTATGAACCTCGCCGCAGTGGAAGAGCTGGCCAAACGCCATCAAAATCTCGATGTGGTGTTCATTGAAAGTGGCGGTGACAACCTCAGTGCGACCTTTAGCCCTGAGCTCGCCGACCTGACCATCTACGTCATTGATGTAGCGGAAGGGGAAAAAATACCGCGTAAAGGCGGACCGGGCATCACACGCTCGGACTTACTGGTGATCAACAAAATCGATCTTGCGCCGTATGTTGGGGCGTCTCTTGAAGTGATGGAGTCGGATACCCAGCGCATGCGCCCGACCAAACCGTTTGTGTTTACCAACTTAAAAGAGAGCCAAGGGCTGAGCACCATCATTGATTTCATCGTGACGCAAGGGATGTTGACTATGAAAAGCACGTCAGTTTGACGTGCTTGAAAGGCTAGGTGCCAACACTCGCATCTCGGCGCGGTTTAGGGTTATACTCCCCGAGTTTTTTACTGGGTTAACGCACGTCGGGGCGATGAATGATATCGAAAAACCAACTCAAATTACTGCGCGCATTGGGACAAAAGAAGCAGCGTAAAGCCAATGGACTGTTTTTAGTTCAAGGTGAAAAGAACGTCCTAGAGCTCATCGTGAGTGATCTTGAGGTCAAACAGATTTTCGCCACCCGAGATTTTCTCGACAAGCATCAAGAGGCGCTGAGCGATTACGATTGTGTTGAAGCGAGTTTGGATGAGTTGACGAAAGCCAGCACATTGGTGAGTAATAATTCGGCCATCGCCGTGGTGGCGATCCCTAACTTGCCAGTGCCAAAAGCGCAGGGTTGGCTCATCGCGTTAGATGGCGTCAGCGACCCCGGTAATCTCGGGACCATCATTCGTGTCGCCGACTGGTACGGCATCAAACACATCATCGCCAGTCAAGATTGCGCCGACCCCTATAACCCGAAAACCATCAGTGCGACCATGGGCAGTTTTGGTCGCGTCAGCGTGACGCAGTGCGATCTGCCGGCCTATCTTGCCAGTGCCAATTTACCCGTTTATGGCGCATTTCTAGAGGGCGAGAGTGTGCACACGACGCAGTTTGCACCGCAAGGCATCATCTTGATGGGCAGTGAATCGCACGGTATTCGAGAGCATGCCGCTCAACATGTGAGTGACAAAATCACCATTCCGGCGTTTGGCGGGGCAGAATCACTGAATGTCGCTATGGCAACGGGCATTATTTTGGACAACCTGCGCAGGCAGCATCAGTAGGTCGAGCGTCGGTCTATTTCTCCAGCATGCCGAGCTTATTGGGCACGCCATTCCACTTTTCAGCCTCGTCCATGGCGGGTTTGACTTCAGTGAGATTGGGCCACAGTTCGGCAAGTTCGGCATTCAACTCAATGAAGACTTGCTGATCTTCCGCGAGTTCTTCTTCTTGGAAGATGGCGTTGGCGTCGCATTCAGGTACACACAAGCCGCAGTCAATGCAATCTACAGGGCTTATCACCATGAAGTTCGGGCCTTCATAGAAGGCATCGGCAGGGCAGACCGCGACACAGTCTGTGTATTTGCATTGGATACAGTTATCAGTCACGACAAAGGCCATGGTGTGCACTCATCTTGGTTCATTTTCGAATCGGCGATAATACCGATCCCGCTGCGTTTGAGCAATCCTCCGCCGAGACAAAAAGTGGTTTTCGTATGACAGGCCAATCGAGTTGACGTAAAATGCGCGCCATTGTGAGCGGTGTAGTTAGACAGCGCCGCTAAGACACCATCCTAACTGAGATACTCGTATGATACGTTTAACTGAAATTAAACTTCCTTTGGATCACGAGGAAGACGCTATTTTCGCGGCGATCGTGAAAAAACTGGCGATTCCCGCTGATCAGATCCTCTCCTTTAATGTCTTTAAACGTGGCTACGATGCTCGCAAAAAAACGCAAATCTTGCTGATTTATACGCTGGATGTTGAAGTGGCGGATCAAGCCGCGGTGCTTGAGGCGTTTGTCAGCGACCCTCACGTCAGAGAAACGCCAGATATGGAATACAAATTTGTCGCCAACGCACCGGCGGATTTGACCGAGCGCCCAGTGGTGATTGGTTTTGGCCCTTGCGGTTTGTTTGCGGGTTTGATTCTGGCGCAAATGGGTTTCAAACCTATCATCGTTGAGCGCGGTAAAGAGGTGCGTGAGCGCACCAAAGATACCTTCGGTTTTTGGCGTAAACGCGCGTTGAATCCTGAATCGAACGTGCAGTTTGGTGAGGGTGGCGCAGGCACCTTCTCTGACGGTAAACTCTACAGCCAAATCAAAGATCCAAAACACTATGGTCGCAAAGTGATCAAAGAGTTTGTGGAAGCGGGCGCGCCAGAAGAGATCGCCTACGTGAGTAAGCCGCACATTGGCACGTTTAAGCTAGTGACCATGATTGAAAAGATGCGCGCCAAAATCATTGAGCTCGGCGGTGAGATTCGTTTTAGCACGCGCGTTGATGATATCCACATTGATAATGGCCAGATCACGGGGTTAACGCTCTCCAATGGCGAAAAAATTCAGTCTCGTTACGTGGTGCTGGCCGTAGGTCACAGTGCCCGCGATACGTTTGAAATGCTCTATAAGCGCGGTGTGGAGATGGTGGCTAAGCCTTTCTCGGTCGGTTTTCGTATCGAACACAAGCAATCGATGATCGATGAAGCACGTTTTGGTCCAAATGCCGGCAACCCTATTTTAGGCGCGGCAGATTACAAGTTGGTGCACCACTGTAAAAATGGTCGCACCGTTTACAGCTTCTGTATGTGTCCGGGTGGCACGGTGGTGGCCGCGACCTCAGAAGAGGGTCGCGTGGTCACCAACGGCATGAGCCAATATTCTCGTGCAGAGCGCAACGCCAACAGTGCGATTGTGGTAGGGATTACCCCAGAGCAAGACTATCCAGGCCACCCTTTAGCGGGGATTGAGTTCCAGCGTCAATTAGAGTCGGCGGCTTATGAGCTTGGCGGCGCGACGTATGATGCGCCGGCGCAAAAGATCGGTGATTTCCTTAAAGGCCGCGATCCGAGCGCACTGGGTGAGGTGGAGCCATCGTTCACTCCGGGTATTAAATTGACCGACTTAGCCAAAGCGTTACCGGATTTTGCGATTGAAGCGATTCGTGAAGCAATCCCTGCGTTTGACAAGAAAATCAAAGGCTTTGCGACAGAAGATGGGCTACTCACTGGTGTAGAAACGCGAACGTCATCGCCGGTGTGTATTACACGGGGTAAAGATTACCAGAGTGTCAATTTAAAAGGTTTCTTCCCAGCTGGGGAAGGCGCGGGTTATGCGGGCGGAATTTTGTCTGCGGGCATTGATGGCATTAAGGTAGCGGAAGCGCTCGCCATTGCGATGACGCAGTCAGAGGCTAACTAAGCTCATTTAAAGTGCGCGTCCTCAGAACGGCATCCAATAAAAACGGCCCATCTTGCGATGGGCCTTTTTTTTAGGGCAATTTACACCGTAAATCGGCTCACTAGCTGGTACAACTCGTTGGCGCGACCATTGAGCTCATTACTGCCTTGGCGGTTTTCATTGGCCAGATCCGCAGATTGCGAGCTTTGGTCTGAAATCACCACGATGCGCTGCGATATCTCCTGACCGACAAGGCTCTGCTCTTCGGTCGCGGTCGCAATCAGCGAGTTCATGTCCATAATGGTATCGATTGATTCCTGAATTTGGATCAAGGCTTTGGTGGCCGCATTGGCTTCCTCAACAGTGGCTGAACCCCGTTTTTGGCTCGATTCCATCGCGCGTACGGCGTCATCGGAAGCGGCTTTCAGTTTTTCAATCATACTGTGGATTTCACCAGTGCTGTCTTGGGTACGACTGGCCAGCTTACGTACTTCGTCGGCTACCACGGCGAAGCCTCGACCTTGTTCGCCCGCACGCGCAGCCTCGATGGCGGCGTTCAAGGCCAACAAGTTGGTCTGCTCAGCGATGTCTTGAATCACTTCCAGCGATGAAGAGATATTTTGTACGTCGGCTTCTAGACGCGAAATCACCGACGCCGCTTGCATTACCTCTTCAGCCAGCGCTTCCACTGAGTTGGCGGCAGAGTTGACGATTTGACGCGCTTCTTTCGCGTTATCGTCGGCTTCCTTGGCCGAGTTCGCCGCTTGGCTTGCGTTGTTGGAAATTTCAGACGCGGTTGTGGTCATTTCCGTCATTGCCGTTGCCACTTGTTCGGTCTCTTCACGTTGGCCCGAAGCCAGTTCATCGACCTGAGTCGCTCGCTGAGTCATGTTATTGGTTTCAGCCAATACTTGCTGCCCGACGTCGCTCACGCTGCGAATGATCTGTTGTAAGCTGGCAACGAACGCATTGAAGTTGGTACTGAGTTTTGCAAACTCAGGTACTTTGAATGCTTCCATACGTGCGGTGAGATCCGCTTCACCGCTGGCAAATGAGCTGATAGAGGCATCAAATTGTTCGATGGGTGACATGATGGTGCGGTTCACTGTGACAGCAAAAATCGCCACCAAAATGGCAATCACCAAGCAGAACAAGGCGATGGCAGACAAGGTGGTTTCGAGTGCTGAGGTGGTCGCCATCTCCATTTCAGCGATAATCGCATCGATGTCATCGGTGTAGAAACCCGTCCCGAGCATCAAATCCCACTGTGGGATAAAAATGGAAAAACTTAACTTCGGCAGTGCGACGGTGCCGCCTGGTTTAGGGAAGTAGTAGGTGGTGTAATCCCCGGTTTTGGCGTTTTTCAGCAAGTCTTGAACCAAGTAGTTGCCTTGCTGATCTTGTAGATTGTAAAAGTTGTCGCCAATGCCTTTATCGCTTTTCCCGACCACAACACGGATACCTTTGGAGTCATAACCAAAGATATAGCCTGAATCACCAAATTCGAGCTGTTTCAAGGTTGGGATCGCTTCTTCAAGCGAAGCGCCTTGGTCAAGAAACGGCTGGATCGCAGATTGCGCCATCTGCACGTAGTTTTTCAGCTCGGCTTTTTTCATGTTCATCATGTTCTCACGAGTAACCTCAATCTGTGTTTGATTGAGTTCTGTGGTTTTGATGTACGTAAAGCTAAGCATGCCCAGTGCTATAACGATAAGGGGTACAAGCGCTAATATGTATAGGCGGCTTTTGATTGTTAGACTCATACAAAACTTCCTGTTTATTATCATGCGGTTATCTAATGTAACCTAGCCGTTGTCATACCTTGGTTGTTATGAAAGTAGTTTTAGTCAACCAAAGGTTTATGAGTTAAGAGTAGCCTATATATCGACAGCACAATGTTAGGCTGAATAGTTGTGTTACTGTTTTTTGAACAAATTGTGTGGAATATCACCGATTCTATCACTGGTAGGAGCAGTTCTATCTTGTTGTAAATGCTTGTGATTTCATATGAAATCACAGCGACAGTGCAGCTGTGGTTCGGGGTGAAAAAGTCGTGATAGAACGATAGCACTAGGTCGGGCTGTCTCACTATGCTACACTCGCCGCCCCCAAGTGCCAGCAGAGAACCACACCATGAGCTTAAAGCAAGAGATCCAGCAACTTCACAACCGTTTAGACAGCGCCAATCGTAAACTTGATGCAGCAAAAAGCCGTCAAGACGATGAGATGATCAGTAAATTTACTGATGACGTGGAGTCTTTGACCAAGAAGTTGAACTCTCTAAAAGGTAAGCAGAAGTACGACATGAACAAAGAGCGCAAAAGCTTGCTCGACATGCCGTTTTCTCGTGAAATTACCAAGGCTGAGCAAGCGGATCTCGGTAAGCTGAAAAAATCCGTTCGTGGCTTAGTGGTGGTGCACCCGATGACGAAACTCGGCAAAGAGCTGCGTTTGGAAGTGATGACAGGATTCGCACCGAAATCATTCTAGCACTTGGACAATGCCACAGTGCGCAATCCTGAGCTTCTGTGATTTGAGGCTAAGCAGTGACAAGATGAAATGAAAAAGAGGTCGCCAATGTGGGCGACCTCTTTGCATTGGACGATAGGATCAGTAGCCCATCAATTGCAGCAGATTCTCTGCGGTTTTGACCGCTTCTTTGCGGTTGGCAATATTGAGCTTCTGATACAAGTTACGGATGTGGGTTTTGATGGTGGTGCCCGCCACATCGAGTTCTTGTGCAATTTGCTCATTACTAAAGCCCGAATAGATAAGCCCGAGCACTTGCCATTCACGTTGCGTCAATGGACTGGTGCGCACCAACTCAGGAATGTTTGGGTGATTGACCAACTTCTCGACAAACTCCTCATCAAAATGTACCGAACGGCTGCGTTGCGTGGTGGAAATATCTTTCAGCAGTTGCTGCGCGCGGTGACGTTCAAGGTCACCAAGCTCTTGCTTGGTGTTGAGTTTATTAAGGATGTGACCAATTTTGGCGCCATCCACCAAGAAGTTACCCAGCATTCCCGTTTGATTGGTGAGTTTTAGGGCTTCTTTGAGCAATTGACGCGCTTTCTCTTCATCTTGTTTGGAAATCGCCAATACCGCTTGGACAATCAGATTACGGTTGGTGTCGGTCAGTAAGTGCTTGTCTGCCGCTTCTTGCTGAATGAACTCGAGCGTTTGCTGCGCGTCTTCGTATTGCTCCAAATTGATCTGCGCTCGTGCAATATTACGCCATTGCAACTGAGTAAAGTGGTTGCTGGCGGTTTCTGGTCTCACGGCGGTATCGAGCCACTGCTTCATTGAGTCAAGATCGCCGCGTGCTTGCCAAAACAGAATCAACGACAGTGATGCGTTTGCGGTCCAATCGACGTGATAGGTTGATTGTTTGAGTAGATGCAAAATATGGTCGATGTATTTCGCGGCTCGGTCGAGCTCGCCACGGCCAATTGCAATGCGAGCCAACATCGAGTAGCTATGTAAGTGCTTACTTGGGCTCTGTTTGCCCAGTACATCGATGCCTTTGAACGCGCAGTCTTCGGCTTCGTCCAAACGGTTCCAACACCAGAGGATTTGCGCGCGTACTCGCAGCAAAAATTCATGCATCGGCACTTGATGCAGTTGTTGCTCTTCGATCAGTTTGAAGGCGTTGTCTTGCACTTCGTATGCTGCTTGCACATAGCCTTGTGCGATCAAAATCTCGCTTTGTTGTAACATCGCCCACAGCGCCTGATGATAGACCTGATACTGGCGAGCCAGTTTCTCTGTTTGCTGCATCATAGGCAACGCGCGGCTGAGACGGCCAAGGACGTGATTGACCTCGCCGACGACCGAGGTCGCAACAATGCGGCTTCGATAGACCGTGCTGTCAACTTGGCTCAGTGCCAGCTCAGCCAGTTCCAGCGCTTTTTCTGGTTGGTTCTGGTTGATGGCGACTTGCGCGCGCAGGGCGTTGAACTCGCCTTGCTCTTTGCTGCTGAGTACCACGTTGAACTGGCGCATTTGCTCATCGGCTTTGGCAAGCAAGTCACCGACATCGTTGTAGCGGTGCTGACTCTGAGCAAGCCACGCTTGCAACATACACAATTTCGGTTCGCTGTAGAGCTGCTCCGGCGATAACGAATCAATGGCCTGCTCTAGGGCTTTAAGTTCACCACCATTGAACATTTTCCAGCCAAACTGGCTCAAAATATCGGCGATCAGTTGGCTGTCTTTGGCTTCTTGCGCGTGTTTGAGTGCCTCATGGGGCGAGGATTGTTTGAGCCAAGCGCGCGCGGCGACTTGGTGCAGCTCTTGCTCTTTTTGCGGCATACGCGCTGAGCGCTCATGTGCAAGAAACTCGGCAAATAGATTGTGGAAGCGATACCAGTTTTGTTCACCTTCAAGCGGGTGGATAAACAGCCCATAGCGGTTGAGAGACTCAATCATACTGAGAGCGTCATCACGCTGAGTCAGCGCCGCTACCATGCTGTCGTTGAAGTGATCCAGCACCGAACATTGCAGTAAGAACTGACGTGTCTCTTGGTCGAGCAGATCAAACACTTCTTCAATCAAATAATCCCACAGATGCGCGTGATTAAATTGCGAAAAAGACTCAGCCGATTGCGCCAACGTGCGATTTTGACCTTGCGCTTGAAGGGCGATCAACTGCAGGGCCGATGGCCAACCTTCGACGTAGTTGCGCAGGTTGTCTGCCGTGGCATCATCAATGCCATCGGCGATGCGCTGGTTGAAGAAACGGGTGGTCTCTTCGGTATCGAACGCCAGTAACTCGTCACCGATCTCAATCATCAGATCGCGCACACGTAAGTTGGCGGTGCCGAGTGGCGGCGCGGCGCGACTGGTGACGACTAATGTCAGGTTGTCGGGCATGTGCTTGAGGAAAAAGCGCATCGCCTCGTGGATCTCATCGTCAGAAATGAGGTGGTAGTCATCAAGGACCACATAACACTCGTTAAAATACTCGGACATCTCTGCAAATACTTCACTGAACAAGGAGTGAAGTGAGGAAAATTGACGCTTTTCGGCCAATTTTTGTGAATTCGGGCAAGCCTGGTTGGTCGCTTTGTTTAGGGCTTGCAGCAGGTAGTTCATGAAGCGGAACGGGTCATTATCGCTTTCATCGATGCTGTACCAGCCGACATTAGGTTTGTCGGCGAGCCACTGGGCGGCCATGGTGGTTTTACCGTATCCGGCAGGCGAGCGAAAAAGCACCAGTTTGTAGCAGGGTGCTTGCTGAAGTAAATCAAGAACTCTTGGGCGTACGATGGCGTTGTGTAAACGGCCAGGACGCGTGAGTTTCGAAGGAATCCACATCTTCTCATCCTTATCTTATTGTCAGTGAACGTGTCAGCGAGCACGACGTCAAGATGGGTTGTTTTTTGTTCGATCTTTGTTGTTGAGTGGGATGTTACTTAAGAGTTGGTGGGATTGTTATGTGAGGAGAGCGACTTTTTCGCATATTTCACATTTTGTGCGTCTCTACGCCCCTGTTTCGTGATTTGAATCACATTAAACTGTTCGGTAAAACTTGTCTCAACTCATGCTTTGCACGAGAAATCGTGTAATTTGCACTCAGGATGAAAACATTCTGTGATTCACGCTGCATATTTTTCATTTGCCAGTTTTTGATTTCGATGAAGTTTCATACACCTTAGGTAAGGTCGTTTAGGGTCATGGTGTGATCTTAATCAACAGAGTCCAGTTCACTCATCGGTTTATTGCGAGTTGGATCACTGCTTGTTGTGAATTACGCCCTCTACGCCCTGACTCCTCCTCCTAAATCGCTACCGAAGTAGGAGGATGTTTTGCAAGACAGAGCATTGCACGATATGTCTCAGATGGATTGAAACCGATAAGTGAGATTTCTCTAATGAAACCTACTCAACAGAAAAAATTTGATAAAGCCAGCTTTCAAGCTGACGTTAAAATGCACCTTTCTGCGACCTACGCGAAAACCGTAGACACCGCAACTCCGCGTGAATGGTACCTTGCTATGGGTAAAGCCCTGGCAGAGATCACAACGCTCGATCTTTTGAAAACCGAGCAAGACCCACGCATCAAGAACGCGAAAAGCGTCAACTACCTATCTCTTGAATTTCTTATCGGTCGTTTAACCGGTAACAACCTAATCAGCTTAGGTCTCTACGAGCAGATCACGGATGCGATGGCCGAACTGGGCCAAAACCTGACCGACTTGTTGGAAGAAGAGCGCGACCCGTCTCTGGGTAACGGTGGTCTAGGTCGTTTGGCGGCGTGTTTTATGGATTCTTGTGCAGCGCAAGAGTTCCCAACCGTTGGTTACGGTTTGCACTACGAATACGGTCTGTTCAAGCAATCTTTTGTTGACGGACGTCAGCAAGAAGCGCCGGATGCTTGGCGTGGTGTCGAAGGCTACCCGTGGGAAGTCGCGCGCCCAGAATTAGCGCAAGAAATTGGTTTCTACGGTCGCGTTGAAGTGAGTTACGAGAACGGCAAAGAAGTACGCAAATGGGTACCGGGTATGAGCGTGAAAGCGATGCCTTGGGACTTACCGATTGTCGGTTATGAATCTGACACGGTATACCCGCTGCGTTTGTGGGAATGTCAGGCGATTGCGCCATTCTCATTGGCAAGTTTCAACAACGGCGATTACTTCGAAGCGCAGCACGCGCTGATTGACGCCGGTAACATTACTAAAGTGCTGTACCCGAATGACAACCATGAGAAAGGCAAAACACTGCGTTTGATGCAGCAGTACTTCCACTCAGCAGCTTCGGTACGTGACATTTTACGTCGTCACGAAGCAGCGGGTTTTGCACTTGCGGATCTTCCAAAGCAAGAAACAATTCAGCTTAACGATACTCACCCAACGATTGCTATCCCTGAATTGATGCGTATTTTGCTCGATGAAAAAGGGCTATCTTGGGATAAAGCGTGGGAAATCAGTTCGCAAACCTTCGCGTACACTAACCACACACTTCTACCAGAGGCATTGGAAACGTGGCCAGAGTCTTTGATTCAACGTCTGCTACCGCGTCATATGGAGATCATTTTTGAGATCAACCATCGCTTCCTACAAGAAGTACGCGCAATGTGGCCGGGTGATGGTGAGAAGCAAGCGAAGCTGTCGATCATCGAAGAAGGCTTCAACCGTATGGTTCGCATGGCAAACCTGTGTGTGATCGGTTCTTACGCGGTGAACGGTGTAGCGGCGCTGCACTCAGAGTTGGTGAAAAAAGATCTCTTTCCAGAGTTCCACGCGATGTTCCCAACGCGTCTTCACAATGTGACCAATGGTATTACGCCTCGTCGTTGGCTGAAGTTCTGTAACCCAGGTTTATCCGCGCTGATCACTGACAAAATCGGCAGTGAATGGCCAGCGAAGCTTGAGCAGCTTGAAGGTATCGCGAAATACGCTGATGACGCCGAGTTCCAACAAGCGTTTATGGCGGTGAAGAAAGAGAACAAAGAGCGCTTGGCTAAGTGGGTATCAGACAACATGGGCATCGAGCTAGATACCAACGCGATTTTCGATGTGCAAATCAAACGTCTGCACGAGTACAAGCGTCAGCACCTTGATTTGCTGCACATCCTGTCTCTCTACCACCGCATCATTAATGAGCCGGGTTTTGAGTGTACGCCACGCGTCTGCTTCTTCGCGGCAAAAGCGGCGCCGGGTTACCACTTGGCGAAAGAGATCATCTTCGCTGTGAACAAGATTGCTGAAAAAATCAACAACGACCCACGCATTGGCAACAAGCTGAAAGTCGTCTTCATCCCTGACTACCGCGTGAGCATGGCAGAGATCATCATCCCAGCGGCGGACGTGTCCCAACAAATCTCGTTGGCCGGTAAAGAAGCGTCCGGTACGGGTAACATGAAGATGGCACTCAACGGTGCGCTGACTATCGGTACTATGGATGGGGCAAACGTTGAAATCCGTGAAGAAGTCGGCGACGACAACATCTACATCTTTGGTCTTGAAGTCGACGAAGTGGTTGCACTGAAGAAAGCTGGCTACAACCCATACGATTACTACCACGCAGACCCACTGCTCAAAGCGTCACTGGATCTACTGGCGGGTGAAGAGTTCACTCCGGGTCAACCGGGCCTACTGCGCGCGACCTATGACAGCCTACTCGACGGCGGTGACCCGTACCTCTGTCTTGCGGACTTCGCGTCTTACGTGGAAGCGCACGAGGCGATGGGCAAACAGTACTTAGACCAAGCGGGCTGGGCGAAGAAAGCCATCTTGAACACGGCGCTGGTCGGTAAATTTACCTCCGACCGCTCGATTCGAGATTACGTCAATAATATTTGGAAGTTGGAAGCGGTTAAACGCTAAAACGACTTAAAAAGCCAAGGCGTTCGCGCCTTGGCTCAATTCTTTATAACGATTTAATAACCCTACATTTGAAGGTATAAGCAGTCCTTCGGAGAGAGCGATGAAACATCACAATGCATTAAAACAAGTCGCTGAAATGGCTAGAATTGCCGACAGCTACGTGAGCGCGTGGGGAGATGAGGCAAAAGTGGAAGAGGCTACCATTCTCCACTTACTAAACTCTTTAGGCTATGACACAACCAACGACGAGACTCTTCTTAAGTCCGCAGAGCGTAAACACAAGAAAGATGTGTTGGACCCTGTGACCGTGGTGCGCGATGGCGACCCATTTGAAGTGGCTTTGAATCTAGGCGCGAGTGCACGTGAAAGTGAGTTCAGTTGGCGTTTGGATACTGAGCAAGGAGAGGTACTTGAAGGCTATCTTCAATCGCAAATCGTGCGAGATGAGCGCAGCGAGGGTGGCCCTTTAGTGTTTGCCTTACCGAACGACTTAGCGTGGGGGTACCATAAACTCACGATTGTTCGTAAGCGTCGTAAAGCCCCGTATGAGGCAACCTTAATTGTGACGCCAAGCGCGTGTTACAAGCAAGATTCGATTTTGTCGGGCAAGAAGATGTGGGGCCCGAGTGTTCAACTCTACACACTGCGTACCCAACACAACTGGGGAATGGGTGACTTTGGCGATCTAAAACAGCTGGTGGCCGATATCGCCTCGCGCGGTGGTGATTTTGTGGGTCTTAACCCTATTCACTCCTTGTTCCCAGCCAACCCTGAGGGGGCAAGTCCTTACAGCCCGTCCTCTCGCCGCTGGTTGAACATCCTATACATCGATGTGAGCTCGGTGCCTGAGTTTGCGCTCAGTGTTGAGGCGCAGCAGCAAGTGGGCAGTGCTCAGTTCCAGCAACGCCTGCAAAAAGCGCGCGAGTCTCATTGGGTAAACTACAGCGAAGTCGCGGAGCTCAAACTGAGCGTGTTACCGCTGCTGTTTGCGGAATTTAAAAAACGCCATCTCGATAAGAACACCGAGCGCGCTCAGCAGTTCTTATCGTTTGTCGAAGAGGGTGGAGACAGCCTACTTCACCAAGCTGCGTTTGATGCTTTGCACAGTGAACTGCACGCCAAAGACAGCAACGTCTGGGGCTGGCCGGTGTTCCCTGAGCAGTACCGCCACTTTGATAACAGCGCGGTGCAAACCTTCATCAAGCAAAATCAAGACAAAGTTCATTTGTACATGTATCTGCAATGGGTCGCGGACACACAGATTAACGAAGCGCAGGCTCTAGCAGAAGAAAAAGGCATGTCGGTGGGTCTATACCGCGACTTGGCGGTCGGTGTGGCCGATTCAGGTGCAGAAACCTGGGCCGACAATGGCAACCTGATCTTAGATGCCAGCATTGGTGCGCCGCCGGATGTACTAGGGCCGCTTGGTCAAAACTGGGGCTTACCACCGCTCAATCCACAAGTGTTGCAAGCAACGGGGTATGACGCTTACGTTAAGCTTCTGCGCGCCAATATGAAGCATTGTGGCGCTCTGCGTATTGACCACGTGCTTGGATTGCTGCGTCTATGGTGGATCCCTAAGGGTGAGAACGCAACGAAAGGGGCGTACATCTACTACCCTGTCCAAGATATGTTGGCGATCCTTGCGCTGGAATCACATCGTCATCAATGCAGTGTGATTGGTGAAGATTTAGGTACGGTGCCAGACGAAATCGTTGAGTTGCTGCGCGATGCGGGCGTGCACTCATACAAAGTGTTCTTCTTCGAAACTTCAGAAGAGGATGGCGGCTTTATCTCACCTAAGCACTACGCTGAGCAGTCAATGTCTGCGTTGTGTACTCATGACATGCCGACGCTTCGCGGTTTCTGGCACTGTGATGATTTGAAACTGGGTAAAGAGTTGGGTTTGTATCCGAACGAAGCGCAGCTACAAGGTCTGTTTGCGGATCGTTTGGAGTGCAAACAAGGGATTTTAGACTCGGTCGCATGGCACGGTTATCTGCCTGAAGGCGTTGGTCGAGATGCGCAGTACGTACCGATGGATTCTTACCTAGCCGAAGCGTTGCAACTGCATGTCGCTGCGGGTTCTTCGACTCTGCTCAGCGTGCAGTTGGAAGATTGGTTAGAGATGGATAAGCCGGTTAACATCCCAGGAACCGTGAACGAATACCCGAACTGGCGTCGTAAATTATCAATGAATCTCGACGAAGTATTCGCCAATGATGGGGTAAACCGTATCGCTCGTAAACTTACGGAAGTACGTGCTAAGGTGAGTAAGTAAGGACTTGCTTAAGTTACGTAAAAAAGTATCGAATGCGTCACTCTATGTAAGGTAGCAATTCGGTAAACTTTCATTAAGCTATCTAAGCCCGCATTATTCCCGCGGGCTTTGTTTATATTAGTGGTACCCCCAGCTAATAATGGGATGATTGATACCAATGATACTTGCAGTCGGAAGGTTAGGTTAGGGAGAGAATAACTTGAAAAAAGTGACCAAGATTGACAAAAAAACACAAAAATATAACCAACTTTCTCACGCTCAATTTGCAGACCCATTTTCATTTCTAGGGCCGTTTATTGAGGATAAAACGTCAAGTTTGCGCGTTTGGATGCCGGGAGCCGATAAAGTCGAGTTAGTGATTGATGGTGAACCGCGTATTAAGTTGCAGCGAGAAGAAGATTCAGGCTTTGTATTAACCGAGGCTAAAGATTTGCGCTTTACCCACTACCAACTCGTGGTCGATTGGCAGGGGACAGAGCAATGGGTGGATGATCCATACCAATATCACACCATTTATGCAGAATACGAAGAACTGCATACCCCCAAGCAGATGTATCACCACATGGGCGCGCAGTTTGTCACCTTAGAGCGTGACGGCAAGTCCATCTCTGGGACGCGTTTTCTTGTTTATGCACCGCACGCATCTGCGTGCAGTTTGGTCGGTGAGTTCAACCAGTGGGATGGCCGCCGTCATCCTATGCAGCGCTTAGATTACGGTATTTGGGGCTTGTTTGTGCCTAATTTACTTGAAGGCACCAGCTATAAGTTTGAACTCAAAGGGCCCAATGGCGAAGGCTTACCGCACAAAGCCGATCCGTGGGGCGCGTACGCAGAGCAATACCCCTCTTTTGCGTCCGTCACCTACGATCACTCTCGCTATCAGTGGCAAGACAGTGAGTGGCAGCAGCGCCCCATCACGCAAAAACGCAATGAAGCGCTGTCATTTTATGAGTTGCATGCCGGTTCTTGGCGCCGAGATGACAACGGTGATTTCCTTAATTACCGAGAACTCGCCGATCAGCTAGTCCCTTACCTTGTTGATATGGGTTACACCCACGTTGAATTGATGCCCGTCTCTGAGCACCCATTCTATGGCTCTTGGGGTTATCAACCGGTCGGTCTGTTTGCGCCAACCAGCCGTTTTGGCTCGCCCGATGATTTCAAATATTTTGTTGAGCAGTGTCACCTTGCAGGTCTAGGTGTCGTGCTTGACTGGGTGCCCGCCCATTTCCCTTCTGACGATCATGGTCTGGCGAATTTTGATGGTACGCCTCTTTACCACGATCCAGATCCGCGTCGCGGTTGGCACCAAGATTGGAACTCGTTCATTTACGATTTGGGTCGCGAGCATGTCCGTCGTTTCTTGGTCTCCAACGCCTTGTATTGGTTTGAGCAGTTCCATATTGATGGTATCCGCGTTGATGCAGTAGCCTCGATGCTTTACCTCGATTATTCGCGCAGTCACGATCAGTGGATTCCGAACGTCGATGGTGGCAACGAAAACTACGATGCTATCGCGACGCTGAAATGGATGAACGAAGAAGTCTACAAACACTTCCCGAACGCCATGACCATCGCGGAAGAGTCGACGGCGTTTCCGGGCGTCTCAGCGCCGACCTTTATGGGTGGACTCGGCTTTGGTTTTAAGTGGAACATGGGTTGGATGCACGATTCGCTCTCTTACATTCAACAAGACCCTGTGCACCGCAAATACCATCACAACACCATTACCTTCCCGTTGATTTACGCGCACAGTGAAAACTACGTGCTGTCGCTGTCTCACGACGAGGTCGTGTACGGCAAAGGTTCAATCCATAACAAAATGCCCGGTGATGAGTGGCAGCAAACCGCAAACCTGCGTGCCTACCTAGGCTACATGTACGGTCAGCCTGGTAAGAAACTCAACTTTATGGGCGCAGAGTTTGGTCAAACCGGTGAGTGGAATCATGATGATCAACTGCAATGGTTCTTGCTCGATTTTGAGCGCCATCAAGGGGTACAAGCTCTCACGCGTGACCTCAACTTGCTTTACAAGCATGAAGCGGCGATGCATGAGTGGGATTGTGAGCCAAAAGGATTTGAATGGCGCTTGCAAGATGCGGCGGACGCCTCCATTTTGGCGCACGAACGCTTAAGCGAAAACGGCGAGCGAATCTTGGTGGTGACGAACTTTACACCAGTGCCGCATGAGCGATTCCGTTTGGGCGTACCAATCAAGGGAGAGTATGCGTTGTTGCTCAACACCGACGATGATAAGTACCACGGCAGTGGCTTTGAGGTGAAAAGCAAAGTGAAGACAGAGAAGGTCAGAAGCGAAGGGCTGGATCACTCACTTCTTCTAAGTTTGCCGCCGCTTTCGACGGTGTTCTACAAACTGCAGTAACGTCGATAAACGGTGATTCGTTGAATTCACCGTAATTGGTGCTATTGATCTTGCCCGCCTTTATGGCGGGCTTTTTGCCGTTTATGGGGCGGGATGCGATTCTTGTGTGGCGAGAATCAACTGCGCAACATGACTTGGCAAGGTGGCCTTGGTGTTGTGTTTGAAGTCGAACATGACGCAGGTGGCGCGTCCGGTGGTGGTAATTTTACCCAGTTTTTTGCTCACGATTTGGTATTCCATCGTAAAGCGGTCTTGTTGGAGGTCGATGACGCGCGAGCCTACCAACAGTGTGTCCGGGTAAGTGACGGGCAGTTTATAGCGACACTGTGTCTCACTCAGTACGGGCCCTACCTGGGTTTTTTGGATGTTCACGAGCAAGTCAATCTTGGCAAAATACTCCAATCGCGCTGTTTCAAAGTAGCGAAAATAGACCGCATTGTTGACGTGTTGCAAGGCATCCATCTCTCCCCATGCGACGGGAATTTCAGTGATGACAGGAAAATCGTTCAACAGATCACTCATAGGGTTCTCTTAATTTTTATTGTGGATGGAGTAAATATTCTAGAACTTCAGCGTCGGGTTGTTTTTATTTTGTTATTTATTTGTGATCTTAGATGGTTAAATCATGTTCCAGTTTTACTTCAAAGGTGTGAAAGAGTAAGTTAATGGAATGTTAACCAGAAGAGGTGCGTAGCATGGCGGTACTTGATGGTTTCAACTTAGCGCGATTAGAACGTCGGACTGACTGGACGCCGAACGTATTTAGCTTACGATTAACCGGCGCCCCCCTGACCTTCAAGGCTGGGCAGTTTACTAAATTGGGACTGCTTGATGACGAAGGCAACATGATTTCGCGCGCCTACTCATTGGTGAATGCACCGCTCAATACCAGTGATATGCTGGAGTTCTTAATCGTCGCGCATCCAGAAGGTAAACTGACGCCGAAACTGCAACAGCTGCAAACCGGTGATGGCGTCTACGTGGGCAAAGAGGCCTATGGCGACCTGACGTTTGACATCATACCCAAACAGACTCAAAACCTCTGGCTGCTCTCGACAGGTACCGGCATCGGACCGTTTCTCTCTCTGTTGGATGACATGAATTTTCGCCCCAATTGTGATGAGATTGTGCTGGTTCATGCGGTGCGTCATGAGAAAGAGTTGGTCTATCGCTACTTGATTGATCAATTGGTACAGCAATACGAAGGGCGTCTGCGGTACTTGCCGGTCGTATCAAGAGATCCTGACACCACACACCTTAGCGGCCGAATTCCTCAACTGCTGCAAAGTGGTGCGCTGCTCCGCAGTGCGGATGTTTGTTTGGCGCCCGAACAGAGTTTTGTGATGCTGTGTGGTAATCCTGAAATGATTAAAGATACTCAACAAACGTTGGTGGAGATGGGGCTGAATAAGTATCGACGCGCCACGGGTGGCAACATCATCTTCGAGCGGTATTGGTAGCCCCGCGCATGAGAATAAAAACACACTAAGAATAAAAAAGCCGAGCGGCAGAAAACTGCGCTCGGCTTTCGATGTTTAAGCAGTGTAATACGCGAAGGTTTACTGCGTACGATACTGCTTGAGAATGCTTGCCAGTGATGACGACGCTTTGGTCAGGTTCGCGACGCCCATTGAGCTTTGCTCTGCGACACTGCGAATGGTATTCGATTGGGTGCGAATATCACTAAGCTCTGAGGCGATGTCGTTCGCCACGGCGCTTTGCTCTTCTGCTGAGGTCGAGATCTGAATACTCATATCCATGAGAGAGCGGGCTGAGTCGGCGATGGATTGGACATCGCTGCCTAGTTCGGCAATCAAATCGCTGCTAGTTTTAGCTTGGGCAACGGTTTGCTCAGTAATATTGGCGATGTTGTGGCTTTCTGATTGCAGCTTCTCAATCATTGATTGAATCTCAACGGTCGCCGCTTGAGTACGACTGGCGAGTGTACGGACTTCATCGGCCACTACCGCAAAGCCGCGACCTTGCTCACCGGCACGCGCCGCTTCGATCGCCGCGTTGAGCGCTAGGAGGTTGGTCTGCTCAGAAATGGCATTGATGGTGGTGATCACCTCATTAATCTGTGTGGTGTTCTCATTCAGGCTAGATACAGAAGAAGACGCTTGCTCAATATAGCTAGAAAGCTTGTCGATCTCTTGAATCGCAGACAAGACACGCTTGTGGCTGCCATCAATGTGTTGGGTATCGTTCTCGGTTTGCGACGTCGCCTGCTGTGAAATATTCGACACCTCTTTCGCTGATGCCGTCATCTCTTCCATCGCGGTCGCCACCGAATCAAGTGAGGCATACTGGCTTGAAATTTGTGACTCGCTCAATTTCATCTCTTGCTCGAAGGAGGCAGAGGTTTCACTGAGAGTGGTCGCATTTTCTTTCACCGTTACCACGAGTTCAGTCAGGGTATCCATGGCTTTATCCAGCGCGCAGCCAATGGTACCGAATTCATCACGACCAGGGTGGAAGCCTAAGCGCGACGTTAAATCGCCTTCACCGATACGCTCGGTAGTGGTATAGAGCACCCAAAGCGCGCCACCAATAAACGTAGCGACCCAATAGCTGAACAGCGCAAACGGGATGACCCCAAGGTAGCTCAGTGCGAAACTGGTCAGTGCGGCAGATTTGCCTTGTTCAAGGCTTTGAGTGGCATTGACCGTCAGTTGATAGTGGCTGCCATCCGCGGATCGCGCGGTGACCTTCACGACACCATTATTGAGGCTAGCAGGCGCCATCGAAGTCGATTTAGACACATTTTTCTGTGCACTAATGCTCTCAGGGGTACCCGCAGCGAGTATCCCGGCTAATCTTTGCTCCGCGGCGTAGATGGCGTTGTGCTCTAGCGCGTCAACTGTCGCGTAGTAACGTCCACCTGCAATCGCAGTTAAGGCAACAAGAAAAATGGCGAAAATCGTCCACATCTTGTCGTTGATAGACATTTTGATGAAGAGTCTATCAATGGTTCTAAAATCAACTTCTTTCATTCGTGACTTCCTATTCTTGTTCGTCGCACGGTTTGCTCTGCTACTACCTAGCCACCCGGTGGTGAGTGGGTTATCACTGCATCGGCAAATCCATGTAAATAATAAGCAATGAACTTATATTTATGTGAGTATCATCGCGTATTTTTGAAAAATGTTTAGTGAACTTTTCGTTTATTGAGACTTGGATCCCTATTTATCACTGCAAGCGATTCATCACTGCGAGTGTTGGTCGATTCCGAGCGATAGACGTCGTATATCTGGCTCTAAACTTGCTTTATCTGTGCTTATGTCGATGGGTCTTCGGCATCAGGATAAAAACACACGATTGAAGTGAGTAGGAACGTCAATGAAAATAATGATAGGTCAGTTGGAGCACGAATCGGTTATCACCTTGCTTGCCCAACATCTTGAGGATATGAACGCGACATCGCCGCCAGACAGCGTTCACGCATTGGATGTGAGCCGCTTGCGGTCGCCAGAAGTGACCTTTTGGACGGCTTGGCACGGAGACGTTTTGCTCGGCTGTGCAGCATTGAAACAGCTTGATGACACACACGGTGAGCTGAAATCGATGCGCACGAGCGACCAAGCTCGCAAACAGGGCGTCGCGTCTCGTTTATTGGTGCACGTACTGGATTACTCGCGTGACATTGGGTTGCATCGCGTCAGTTTAGAGACTGGATCCATGGCGTTCTTTGAGCCCGCTCGCCGCTTATATGAGAAGTTTGGTTTTCACTATTGCGAACCGTTTGCTGAGTATACCCCCGATCCGAATAGCCGCTTTATGACTTTAACCCTATGATGTTATGTCTATGGGATAGGTGTCATGGCAACTTATGTCCCGCCGTCATTTGGCGGCGAGATCTTGAGCTAAGGTCCGTTTTTTCAGCAAGGAGAGGGGTGAAAAATGAGTCACCAACATGGTGCCGCTTAGCACTAAACCTGTGCCGAATACGGTAGACCAGCCGACAGGCTCATCGAGAATCAACGCGCCCCACAAAATCCCGAATACCGGAATAAGAAAAGTGACCGAGAGGGCAGAGGTCGCACCCTCGTCGGCAACCAGGCGAAAGTAGAGTAGGTACGCTGCCCCAGTACAGACGACGCCTAACGCCACCACCGACACCATCTCAACTTCCGTCGGTGCCCCGCGCATCGGGATGAAAGGCAGCAAAGGCAGTATCCAGATCACCGCAGCCCACATGTTGCCATGTGCATTGTCGAAGGCGGCGACTTTTGGCGCCGATTTGGTGTAGTTGGTGGCGATCCCATAGCTGAACGCTGCCATTATTGCGGCCACTATGGGTAGACGCGCTTGTGTACCAATCTGAATTGCGTCAACGCCGACCAACACGGTTACGCCTAAGATGCCAAGTGCCATGCCTAGAACTACACGTTTGGTCAGCGGTGCTTTATGCCAGACCACACCAATAAGCGCGCCCCAAATGACAGCGGTTGAGTTGAGAACAGAAAGCGTCGAGGCATTGAGCGTTTGTGCTGAATAGGCAAACAGTAGAAACGGTAACGCGGTATTAAACAGGCCAATGAACATAAAGTGATGAAAGTATTGGCGAAAGGGCAGAGAACGCTTGAGAGAATAAGAGACCAACAATAAGCTCAGCGCCGCAAAGCCGACGCGGCATTCAATCAAATAGGCGGGGCCAAACGTATTGGCCGCAATGCGCATAAAAAGAAATGAGCCCCCCCAAATAGCAGCAAGCATCATTAGACCGATAAAACTGGCATAACTCATTGTCGATTCCTTCCATTGGTCAACTCAATGTGACGCAAGTGACTGAATAAGGCAATGAAATAGTGAATGCAGGTTCCGATTCTGGCCAATTCTATCGACACGGGAAGAAATACTATTAGGTGAGGCGCTGCGGTTACTATATGCTCAGAGAGTGATCGCAGTATGACAAAGAGACTCCCCACTATGAACCTCATCGTAAACATTCAAAAAGGCGTAAAAAAGCAAGGCTTTGAGATGGCCACTCGCCAAGCATGGAAATGTGGCGTGAAAGCAAACTTGGTTAAGCGAGTGATTGGTATTGCGAAGGGGCAGGTGGTGTGTGTGATTGAGGGCGTAAGACCGGAACTTTCGACGCCGTTAAACAATCCACTGCATGAAGAAGAGAAACAAGGCCGCTACGTGTTTGTCGGCGGCATAGTATGGGAACCCAATGATCTGTTGGCACCAGGCTTTCCAGAGTTTATGTTCATGCATCTTAGAAACAGCGGTAGTCGACATAAATACATGACAGACGATGAGCTATTTCTCAATATTGCCTAGCGATGTCTACACGTCGCTTTTAATGACGGACAGAGCAAAAAATTCAGGGGCCAATTGGCCCCTGAATCGTTATTGACGGTTAGTGATCGAGATAGAGGTAGTTTTGCCAACTCTTCATGCGAATCAAAACCTTCCGCATAATAGACACGTGCTCAAATCGATCCGAGTAGACCGCAACTTCGACAGCGGTACCCAGTGGCAGATGGTAATCCGATAAATCATCGGTAATACGCAGGGTGACAAACACACGGCCGCTGGTGCGCAGTGCATCTGTCCCTAGTAGGGCGCCACGCGCTTGGAACTGGCTTTCACCAATCGCTGGTAGCACATCCACCACTTCCCCTTTAAACACTTTGCCCGGTAAGGCGCGGAAGAGAAACTCGGCTTCGTATCCAGGCTCTAAACGTTGCAACGAGTTCTGGCGAAATGCCGCGGTGTAGATGATCTCTTCGGTATGGACAAACGTCATCACGGGCGCCAGCGGAAGCGGCACAGCCATGACCCCAGGGCGCAGAGCCAATTGAGTGGCAAAACCATCAGTTGGCGCACGCACGACCGTTTGCTCTAAGTTAAATTCGGCTTGGCGAAGTTCGGCTAACAAGCGCGCAACTGTGGTGTTCTCACCACCGATCTCTGAATCGAGCGAGATTTGAGCTTGCTGAACGTTTGCTTCGGCGGCAGCGACAGCAGCTTGTGCGGCTTTAAACGCTTGGCGACGGGTATCGAGTTGTTGCTCGGTGAACGCGCCTCTGTCAAACCCACGTTGATAACGGCTAAACTCGCGCTCCGCTTTATCTCGATCAGCAATGGCTCGTTCTCTGTCTGCCACGGCTTCTTGAAGATTGGATTCAAGACCCAATGCGTCTTGGCTCGCTTCTTTGATCTGCGCTTTTATCTTGTCGACTTCCGCTTGGTAAGGGATGGGATCAATGCGGAACAGGACATCCCCTTGTTTCAATGGCTCGTTTGGCTCTACTGGAACGTCAATGACTCGACCGCGGACACCGGAAACAATCGGCGTGCTAGAGAAAACTTGGTTACCAATTTGGGTAAACGGGTGGTTGTAGTTCATCAACAAGATCAAGGTGCCAATCAGTACCACGCCGCCTAATACCGCTGTCGGTACGGTCCACTTGTTCAACGGAATTTTGAAGACTTTGAAGATGGTAATACAAATGGCCGCGTAGGTTAATATCAGTAAGAGATCCATTAGCTACGCTCCTCATCCGTTGATGCGACTGGGTCAGATTGTTGTTTTTTCAGCTCAGCCACTTCTTTTTGCAGTTGACTGACTTGGTCGATCAGCGCATCGACGCGGTGGTGCATATCATGCTGTTCGGCTTCCAATTTCTGAAAACCCCAACCACGCTCTTTGCGCCACAGCGTGGCCCAAATCCATAGAAATGGCCACAACGCATGGAGTGTGAATAGGCTCACCCAACCCGCGTAGTGAATCGCATCTTGATGGGGATGTTCGCGCTCTTTGGCGATTTCGTAGGGAATGTCATGAATGACGATGATGCCGTAGAAAATCACTAAGGCAACAAAGACGAGTAGACCAAGTGCGAAGTAGTCTAAAAACATGGCAACGTCCTTATCTCTTTATTAATGAAAACAATCCATACAGGGTACTGTCAGTTATCTACAAAGTATAGAAATAAAAACAACAAATTAGATGCAAACTCACTCACGATTATTAACATCAGAATATTCAGACAAAAAGAGCAGAGCAAGAGGATGGACTGGACTGCGCGAACAAGGCCGTGGTAGTACCGCTATTCGCGCTGAAGAGAGTTATTCGGTGCAGACTTGGTTTCGGCCGTTGGCTTTAGCGCGGTAGAGCGCTTTATCTGCTCGGTAGAAGGTGCGCTGAGTGTTTTCCCCTTCGCGGTGCAGAGTAATGCCGATACTGACGGTGAGGCCACGCTCTCCGAGAATTTCATGCCAGCCAAACTGGTAGATTTTTTCGCGGTAATTTTCGGCATGCAAGGCAGCTTGTTCAAGGGAGGCGTTTTCCAGAATCACCAAAAACTCCTCGCCACCAAATCGCACGCAGGAGGCGCCACGAAACTTAAAGTAGGCCGCCAGTTCGTGAGACACATTAACGATCGCTTTGTCGCCAACTAGGTGACTGAGCTCATCATTGATCGACTTAAAGTGATCGATATCGACGACTAGCAGGGCAAACGGCGTTTCGTGTAATAGCAGATCTTTCAGCTTAACGTCGAGCCAGCGACGGTTATGCAAGGAGGTGAGCGGATCGGTAAACACGTCTTGCTGAAGCTGAGCCACAGTGTGTTTTTGGCTCTCAGTGGTCTCTTTGAGCTCTCGATTCTCAAGCTCAGAGAGGATCAGTTTGAGCTGCAATTCAAAGCGTGACAATTTGCGCAGCTGACTCGCGCCCAACTCACCGATAGGGATTTTTTTCATCAAATCGCTTTCGATGCGATACGCGCGTTTTTGAAATTCGAGGGCGCGTTTAAAGTCGCCTTGCTGCTCGGAAACATGAGCCATCGAGTTGGATAGCTTAAGGTTTAATAACGGTGAGGGTTGACGCTCGATACGGCGATGCGCTTGGTGCAGTACCCAACTGGCCAAGTGGCCTTTGCCAAAGTCATTGAGGCAACAAGCAAGCTCGATTTTGATCATGGTAGAGAGCCAGGCGGAGTGAATGTTGCCTGCTGAGTATTGCACGCTGCCCAGTGATTTAAGCGCCAATTCTGCTTCGTCGCTTTGTCTATACAGCTTAGCTTGATAGAGCAAAATCTGCCCCGCCAACACTTTGTCGCTGACCAAGATACTGAGCTCTTCACACTCTTTGATCAAATCGGTGGCAGCGGTGAGACGGTTAAGCTCGATATAGCAAGCCAGCATATAGAGCTTATAGCGCAATCGCAGCGAGCGACTTTGGATCGCATGGTCAATACTGTCGATTTTTTGGTAGTAGCGCAGCGCGCGATTGTGATCGCCATAGGCATCACACAAATTGCCCATCCCCAATACCGCGAGTACGTACGCATCAATGTTACTGCTTTCTACAGCGATCGTTGTGGCACTGGCGTACTGGCTTAACGCGCCGTAGTAATCGCCGTTCTCCACCAAACGCTCGGCCAAATTATTGCGCACTTCGAGCACCATTTCGGCGTCTTTGGGCAGAGCGAGAAACTTCAGCGAGGTTTGCAGCTCATCAATACTCGCCTGCAATTGCTTGAGCTCGCTGCGGTATTCGGCGCTAATGAATAAGGCCTGGGCTTTTTCTTGGGGTGTGGTAGCGATATGTCGGCGAACGTGGTCCCAAAAAATCAGCGCTTCTTCGCCAGAAACGGAGGAGGGATCAAGGCCAGAATCTGAAATTTTATTGAGGAGTCTTTCCATGCTGTTTTCCTCCTACACGTTTTCTTCGAGTTGTTCTAGTGTGAACGGGAAGGAGAGAATGTCGCTGAACACAACTTTTGGCAGCGATTGGCTCAATCCGCGTCGATGCCAAGGGTACATTTCTATCATTTTGGTGAGAACCTGAAAAACGCTGATGGCGTCACTGCCTTTTTCGGCAATCAATAAGCCAAGGCGTTGACTGCTCAAGCGAGACAACAAATCGCGGTTATTACACAGTGAATGGGCGATTTCGGCGCACACATCCAAATAGAGCGGATCGTCGTGCTGGATCATAATCACCGCGTGATTGGCGTGCTTTAACTCTGTCTTAAACAGCACCAATTGTTCCCACCAAAACGTCTCAGACACCATTTGTGTGAGGTGTTTTTCTGGGTCGTACTCGTGTTGACGTCTGATGCGGTTGATCAGTTTGCGCGCTCGTTGCTCTAGCTGACGCTTTGATGCGCGTGCTTTATCGTTTGATACGCGTGCCGTTTGCTCGCGCAGCATGTTAATGGAGTGGTCACGGTATTTTTTGAATGATGCGAGTGCCGCTTGATATTGACCGCTCTCTTCTGCGACGCGCGACTGCTGGAAACAGATTTGTGATAACAGCTCGCCATTATCAAACGACTTGGCGGACTGCTCAGCTTGAATCAGTAACTCGGTCGCTTTTTGTGGATTTTTTCGTAGTAGTTCGAGTCTCGCTCGGCTGATGTAGGAGTGAGACTTCATCCACACCAAATCGTGTTTCACCGCAAGATCGTGCGCTTTTCGCGTGGCTTCTTCTGCGTCTTCAATACGCTCAAGCCCAAGTAGCGCTAAGCCGCGGAAATCCCAAATTTCTGCCAGCCAGGTTTTGTCTTCGTGATCATAGAGTAAGTCTGAGGCGCCATCCAAAACAGAGAGCATTTCGACGTAGTTGTTGAGTAGGTAGAGATCCCAAGCGAGCAAAATACGCGATTTGCCCTCAAGCCAAGCGATGCGATTATGGTTGGCCACCATGACCGCTAATTCGTGAGTACTTTGGGCAAGGCCGTACTCTTGGGTAATGCGCCAAATGTTGCCCAACCCAATCAAAGATTCGATTTGGTACTCAATTTCATCCACCAGTGCGGACTGCTCAAGGCAGTTAATCCAGTATTGTTGAGCGGAGTAGTATTTGGCTTGGCCCCAATATTGGAGCGCATAGACGTGCAGAATTTCAGGAAGCAGGTCATCGGTATCGAGGGCGTTGTGTTTAGTGTGCGCCTCTTTGATGTAGCGAAGTCCTTTACGGTAGTCCATCGATGCCCACGCGCATCGCGCCATTACGATGAGGCTTTTCACCTCGGCGGGTGGGTAGAGGATTTGGGCGGCGCGCGCTAAGCACTGCTCAGCGGAAGCGAAGACTTTGTCCGGATCGGATTCAATCTTACTTTTTAGCTGTTCAAGCTCAGTGTCGAGTAGGCGTTGGCTTTTTTCCAATGAGTCAATCCCTTACCGCTAAGTAAACCTATCAAACTTTAGTACTAAACCCCAGTATAATATGAACATTGACGGGTTTACGACTATCAAAAGCATCAAACATTCCACCTTTTACAGGGATGCGTCACACTTCTATTTATTATGAAAGCAGCTCACGCAGTGTCAAAGGGGATTGAGTCAATTCAAGCCGTTGCGCTGCGGTCATGCCTTGTTTGTCTTGGTAGCACAAATTATGCCACGCTCTAAAAATATCCAACATAGGCAGTAGGCCACCCGGTCTGAGTTTGCGACGCGGCTCATTGATAAAACCGCTAAAGAGCGTTTGAAAGCGAGACTGGAAAAACGCCGTTTGACGAATGGAAGCCCTGCGCAGCCAGTAGTTAGGTCGATTATCTTGTCCTGCGAGATAGCAAATGCCCTTGGCGTATCGACCATCGGAAGTAATCGCCCAGCGATCGCGCCACCAACCCATGTGCACGATGTCGATTTTGTCCAAACTGTGGTTCAGAGACCACTGTGGATCTTCTTCCACATACATAAGGTCGATATTTTGACGCTGAATTCTAGGTAGGCATATGCTAAGTGCTGCAGATCGAAGCACTGGGTCTTGCGGTAGATAGATGGAAACTTGGCGGTCGCCCTGACACAAATCTAGCACATGTAAGAAATGGGCGTACGAGGTGTACGGTGCTCTGATTAATGCCCCTTTAGAGGGGTAATGGAAGACGGTGAGGTTGCCCATGGGGTCTTCCACATTGCCTCGCGCCAAAATGGTTTGGTACTGCTGGTCGATGCGCTCGCGAAGATCGCTCGGTGGCGTTGGCACGGGCAGGTTGGCCTCAGAGCAGTGATCGCGTGAGACAAAACGCGCAGGCGTTTGGTACGGATCATGATCGATACCACCAACGGGTTCTTCATTGGCCGAGTAGTTGACGTGTTGGCACAAAATGTAGCCGCTGTGGGCTTCACCCGTGGCAAACCACAATACGCCGTTATTGCTTTTCGGTTGCAGGGTGACGTAGTGAGATGCGAGTTCGTAGTGTTTGGCGTGGTTGACCCAACGAGCGTCAATCATGGCAAGCTTGCGTCGGCAGCGGCTGGCGATATGGTCAACATGGTCATAAAAGGTTTTGGGGTTGATGGAAAGCTTGCGGCAGATTTCACGCACGGAATAACCCGTAAACAGCAACCCAAGCAGGTTTTCTTGAAATTGACGTTTTTTGTTCGCCCCTGACCACTTATCGACAAAGGTCGATTGGCACGCTTTGCAACGATAGCGTTGCCTATCACCACTGTAGCCAAACGCGTGGTAGAGGTGTTTATGTGTGTGGACCGAAAGGCCCATGTTGGGGCAATCAGGCTGGCGACAAGCGGGCAGCCCATCGCTGTGCAGCTGGCGTAAACGTTGCAGTTCAGTCAGCACATCTTGATTGTTAAGTAAGGGGGGGAAAGCACCGCACTCCCGACATACCATCGCAGGTCGTTTAGGGTTAGCGTGCTGCACAACGTAACGATGCGCATCACTCAATCCAAAGTTGTCACACGCCAATGTTTTACAAAAATTGAGCTGTAACCCATCTGCTTCCTTTGGCAGTTTGCCAGTTGTCACTCTCTCCCCCTCGGGACTATCTGGGCAGCCAAGCGGTCACTTGGCTGCAATATCGTTACAGGTTGATGGCAGTTTCTAGCGCCACTTTCATCATGTCATTGAACGATTTTTGACGCTCTTCTGAGCTCAGTTTTTCACCACGGATGATGTGGTCAGAGACGGTCAGAATGGTGAGCGCTTTTGCGCCAAGGTCAGCCGCAACGCCGTAGATGCCTGCAGCTTCCATGTCCACACCAAGGATGCCGAGTTTTTCCATCTTCTCGAAGATGTCTGCTTCTGGTGTGTAGAAGAGATCTGCTGAGAATACGTTACCGACTTTGACTGGCACGTTTTGCGCGCGAGCTTGAGCAACGGCGGTTTCAAGAAGACCGAAGTCCGCAATGGCCGCGAAATCGTGATCGTTAAAACGGATTCGGTTGACTTTTGAGTCTGTGGAGGCGCCCATGCCAATCACGACGTCCATCAATTTTACGTCGTCACGTACCGCGCCACAGCTACCGACACGAATCACGTTCTTCACTCCGAACTCGGCAATCAACTCATGAACGTAGATACAGCAAGATGGGATGCCCATGCCGTGACCCATCACCGACACTTTTTTGCCTTTGTAGGTGCCTGTGTAGCCAAACATGTTGCGAACGTCACAAACTTGTTTGACGTCATCAAGGAATGTCTCTGCGATGTATTTTGCGCGTAGCGGATCGCCTGGCATCAATACGGTTTCTGCAAAGTCGCCTGGCTGAGCATTAATATGTGGGGTTGCCATAGTCATTACTCCAAATGGGTCAGTAATCGCGGTGCTGATTACCAATTATGTTGAACTTCAATTCTGTGTTGAGGCAATACTAGCCTTGTCAGCCATTGTTCCTTGAGAGGTTGCTCACAAAACAGGGTGTACCATGACGATTTCGAGATATTGATAACCAAATGTGTTGAAAGTGATTTAGCAATCGATTTGCAAAAACGTTTGCTTGGGGAGTGAACCAAAATGGTTAAGTTTGCGTAACATTGTACAAATAATTTTTTTGTACATGTTTCAAGTGCTGTGCTACTACTTATATGAGAAATTAAGTTATACAAGAAATTAAGTTGTACACATTTGATGGTGATGGGAGCTCAACATGGAAAAGCAAATTACGATCGGTATCAGTTCTTGTGTGCTGGGAGAAAAAGTCCGTTTCGACTCGGGTCATAAGATCAGCAAGTTTGTCACGAAAGAGTTGGCACCGTTTTTTGAATTTATGCCGATATGCCCTGAAGTGGGAATGGGGATGCCGGTTCCTAGGCCGACGATTCGATTGATGTCAAACGACGAGCGCATTGCGCTGGTGGAGACCAAAGATTCGAGCAAAGATCACACGGACGCCATGATTCGCTATTCCCAACAGAAGGTTGCCAGTTTAGTCGATGAAGAGCTATGCGGTTACATCGTTTGTGCTAAATCGCCCACCTGTGGAATGGAGCGCGTTAAAGTGTACCGTAAAGCTGGTGCGGAAAATATTGGGGTTGGGCTGTATACACAGCAGTTGATGGAGCAGATGCCATGGCTACCGGTTGAGGAAGATGGACGGCTCAATGATCCTGTGTTGAAAGAGAACTTCATTACCCGCGTCTATACCCTGCGTGATTTTTATGACTCAATGGGTGAGACGCCGACCCGTGGCAAAATCATCGCTTTCCACTCGCGTTACAAGTTGACCTTAATGGCTCATCACCCTGAAGCGTACAAAGAGCTTGGGCGCATGGTTGCGAACATCAAAGAGTACGACATCGAAGAGTTTTACCACTTGTACCGTACCGCGCTGATGCAAGCGGTGGCCAATCGCGCCAGTCGTAAAAACAACACTAACGTGCTGATGCACATCCAAGGTTACTTTAAGCGTCATCTCGACAAAGAACAAAAGTCTGAGCTGCGCCGCGTGATCGACGAATACCGTGTGGGTTTGCTGCCTTTGTTGGCGCCGCTAACGCTCATCAAACATTATCTATCCACTCATCCCGATGAATACTTGGCGAAGCAAAAGTTTCTGCAGCCACACCCACAGGAGTTAAGACTGCGTTATGGTCTGTGAAAAAAATTGGTATGCGATTAGAGAGGTCTCGGATTTAACCGGAGTTAAGCCTGTGACGCTGCGAGCGTGGCAGCGTAGATACAACTTGATCCAACCGGAGCGCACTGAAAAAGGCCACAGACTCTACACGGATGAGCACATTGCACTCATCAATGAGATTCAAGGCTGGCTCGCGAAAGGGATTTCGATTGGTAAAGTGAAAGCCCTGATCGGGTCTGATTTGCCAGATGAAGCGCTAGATGTCGGCAGTTTAGAGGCAGTAGAGGAGGTGCTTGAAGCGCTGACTAACCTCAACACCAAGCGTGCAGAGAGTGTGATTAATGGTGTGCTGAAAGAGTATCCTCTTGAGTTGGTTGAGCGTCAGTTCATCACGCCAACGCTCAACGCGCTCGCGCTAGTGAAACAAAGTCTGCGATCTTTGCATCTTGGTCTGTTTAATACCTTGATGGTCACCAAGCTCAACCAGATCATTGAGGCGGAAAACAAGGTGGCCCATCGCGGTAAATGTTTGGTAATCAATCTCGATGCGGCGCGCGATATCCACACCCAACTGTGGGCCCTGAGTCTGGTCAGTCAAGGCTATCGAGTCTTGATGATTGATGGCGTCGAGGATCTGTCGGGCCTCTTAGAGCACACCGCCGTTCACCGCTTTGAACAACTGGCGTTTTACAGTGCCACGAAGCCAAGTGAATCTCAGCTTAGTGTGATCAAAGAGTTAGAAGCGCAGCATGGGCAAGTCTCGCTGTCAGAAATGATCGAATTGGTAAGGAGAAGGTTTTGAATATTGTTTGGTTGCGCCGTGATTTACGTGTTGAAGACAATCACGCATTAGTGAGCGCCGTGAATCGAGGTCAACCGGTCGTGGCGTTATACATCGCAACGCCCGGTACCTGGCAAACCCACGATCATAGCCCAAGGCAAGCGGATCTCATCTACCGTCGCTTGCACGAGTTAAAGACGGAATTGGCCGAACTCGACATCCCGCTTTATTACGCGCAAGTCGAGACCTTCGCAGACAGCGCAGCGCTGGTGGCTGAGTTGGCACTGCAAGCTAAAGCAACGGGTCTGTATCTAAATAACGAGTATGAACTGAATGAACGTCGCCGCGATGAAGCGCTGGAGGAGGCATTGAGTTCAACTTCTGTGGACGTGCATCGCTTTGATGATAAATGTATTTTTCCGCCGGGCTCAGTGCGCAACAAGCAAGGCGACTATTTCAAAGTCTTCACCCCTTACAAGCGCGCTTATTTAAGTAAACTCTATAGTGAAGGATTCCACATCCAGACCTTCAAGAGTCAGCCGAGTGCAGGGTCGTTGCAACACCAAGATGTCGCCTTGTTGGATGAGGCGAGTCCGTTCAGTTACCCGCGTGAATCGAGCGAGCGATACAGTGTCAAGACTCGAGACATCATCGCTACCTTGCGAGAGTTTGTGCAGAGCAAAGCGGATGAGTATGGTGATAAGCGGGATTTCCCAGCGTTGGATAATACCAGCAAGCTGTCGCCGTATCTGGCGATTGGAGCGCTGTCGGTGCGTCAATGCATGGCGCGTTTAATGTATCAGCAAACGCTGCCACTCAGTGGTGGGCGAGAAGTGTGGCAAAGCGAGCTCGTATGGCGAGAGTTTTATCAGCACCTGCTCCACTTTGAACCCAAACTGTCGAGAGGGGAGAGTTTCAATGCTTGGGGAGAGGAGCTGAGGTGGCAAAATAACCCCAAACACATTGAGGCCTGGAAGCGCGGTGAGACAGGCTACCCTATTGTCGATGCGGCGATGAGGCAACTGAACGAAACGGGCTGGATGCACAATCGACTGCGCATGGTTGTGGCGAGCTTTTTGGTTAAAGATCTGCACGTCGATTGGCGTATTGGCGAGCACTACTTTATGCGCCAACTGATTGATGGTGATTACGCTGCAAATAATGGTGGATGGCAGTGGTGCGCGTCAACGGGGTGTGATGGTCAGCCTTACTTTCGTATTTTTAACCCGACCTCTCAAGGTGAGCGCTTTGATGCTCGTGGTGCGTTTATTCGCCGCTGGGTGCCAGAGTTGAGTTCAGTGCCAGACAAATACATCCACACACCCTGGTCTGACCCGGGGTTAAATTGTCGTCAATATCCTCAACCAATAGTTGATCATAAGAGCGCAAGAGCGATAACCTTAGAGATCTACAAAGAAGCAAAGGGAAACTAAATGCTGCGTAAATGGGTGTCTTTGTGTGCACTAGTCACACCCTGGTTTGCGTTTTCTGCGACCTACGAATTACCCGGTGAAGAGAGTCGTCTTGTCGGGCGTACTCAGTATCACCAAGTGGTTGAAGGTGAAACACTGGCGGAAATTGCCAAACGTTATGATGTTGGTTTTCTCTCCTTGATGGCCGCGAATAAAGGGGTCGATCCCTTTTTGCCCGCCGCCGACCATGTGTTGACGATTCCCACGCAAGTGATTTTGCCTAATGTCGAGAGACAGGGTGTGGTGATCAATCTCGCGGAGCTGAGGTTGTACTATTTCGAACCTGAAAAAGGCGTGGTGCACATCTTCCCGGTTGGGATTGGCCGTATCGGCCGAGATACTCCCACTATGACGACCAGCATTAGCCAAAAGCGCGCCAACCCAACTTGGACGCCGCCGGCTTCCATTCGTAAAGAGTATTTGGCGAAGGGGATTGAGTTGCCGCCTGTGGTGTCCGCAGGCCCTGAAAACCCGCTTGGTGAGTACGCGCTCCGCTTGGCCTATGGTGTCGGAGACTATCTGATCCACGGAACCAACAAAGACTTTGGCATCGGTCTACGTGTTAGTGCTGGCTGTATTCGAATGGAGCCCAAAGACATTGAGTGGCTTTTCTCTCAAGTCAATGTGGGCACTAAGGTGCAAGTCATCAATGACCCAGTGAAAGTGGCGTTGGAGCCAGACAGAAGCGTCTTTATTGAAGCGCATGAGCCCCTGACACGAAGTGATGGCAGCAAGACGTTGCTGACTATTCCGCAAGAGCTCACTTGGTGGCTCGATGAGTTTCAGCATTCTGATTCCAAAGCGAAAGCAGCGATCCTTGCGCAAAATGGTGTACCGGTAGAAATCGTCGCGCCAGATTATTTGTAGGTAATGACTTGCTTAGCGAGAATGAACGATAGCGTAGTAGCTGTAATTGTCAGCGCGAGTGCAGGGTGGTCAACGTCCTGATACGCTCAACGATGAGAAAAGAGAAAGGGTCTGCATATGCAGACCCTTTCTTTAAAACTTGACTGAATTACTTAGTGTAAGACTGAGCAATGTTGTCGATGCGTTCGTTTGCACGAGCGGCTTCTTCTTGCGCTGCCATTGCTGCGTCGCCTGACTTACGAACGTCTGCTTGCAGTGCTGAAACGTCTTGGCTTAGCTGGCTAACTTGATTGCTTAGCTCGTCCAGTTTCGCTGTTGTTGCTTCGTCTGGACCAGAAGCACAACCTGCTAGTAGAAGAACAGAAGAGGCTGCAGCTGCGATCAACATTTTGTTCATATTAGAACTCCTTGCTTATATGAGTATCATTTAGATTGCCCTATACATTCTTCATCATATAGTGACATTCCACAGTGTAGTGCTAAATATTAACTTCCAAAAGTAGAGAAAAGTCAAAAAAACCCAAGAATTTAGGTAATTATCGAATTTGTTGACGAATGTCTCATTCGTGAGAGTAAATAATGCAAGTGAAGTCAATAATGAGCATCTATCAATAGTGGGGCTGCTGAAACTCATCCAGTGAGAAAGTACGCTTGCGATTGAGAGTCAAGAGGGTTTGATCGATATTTTGACCATACTCTACCCATCACCGTCTATTCTAGGTATCATGTACCGTTTTGATTTCGTCGCTCGATGTAGCGGGCGTCACAGTTTACCGTTCAATGTGGATTTATTGGAGACAACATTGCAGTTCAAAGATTTAGGTTTAGATAATCGCTTATTAAAAAACTTGAACCATTTTAATTTTACCAAGGCGACTGACATTCAAAAGCAAGCGATCCCCGTGGCGATTGCTGGTAAGGATTTACTCGCCTCCTCGAAGACTGGTTCAGGAAAGACACTGGCGTTTGTTCTGCCGATTTTGCACAAGTCTCTAAAAAATAAATCGTTTTCCGCCAAAGACCCACGCGCATTGATTCTAGCGCCGACCCGTGAATTGGCGAAGCAGGTTTACGGTGAATTGCGTTCTATGTTGGGCGGTTTAACGTACGACGCCACCCTGATTTTAGGCGGTGAAAACTTTAACGACCAAGTCAAAGCGCTTAAGCGCTACCCTAAATTCATTGTGGCGACACCAGGGCGTTTAGCCGACCACTTGCAACACAAATCCTTGTTCCTTGATGGCTTGGAAACCTTGGTACTGGATGAAGCGGATCGTATGTTGGACTTAGGCTTTGCACCTGAGCTACGTCGTATCCACAATGCAGCCAAGCATCGTCGTCGTCAAACCTTGATGTTCTCGGCCACGTTAGACCACGCAGAGGTCAACAACATCGCTTTTGAAATGCTCAATGCGCCTAAGCGTATCGCTGTAGGCGTGGCCAATGAAGAGCACAAGGACATCACACAGAAGTTCTACCTGTGTGACCATCTCGATCATAAAGAGGCGATTTTAGATCGTATTCTTGAAGAAGCGCAGTACAAGCAGCTAATCATCTTCACTGCAACACGTGTCGACACTGAGCGTCTGACTGATAAGTTGAACGAGCGCAAGCTCAAAGCGGTAGCGCTGAGCGGGAATCTGAATCAAACTCAACGCAACACCATTATGAGTCAGTTTGAACGTGCCGTGTTTAAGATTCTAGTGACCACCGATGTGGCTTCACGTGGTCTTGATATTGCCAACGTGACTCACGTGGTCAACTTTGATATGCCTAAGCATACTGAAGAGTATGTGCACCGTGTGGGCCGCACGGGTCGAGCGGGTAACAAGGGTGATGCCATTTCGCTAGTAGGGCCAAAAGATTGGGACAGCTTTAAGCGTGTGGAAGCTTATTTGCAGCAAGACATTGCCTTTTCTGAGCTGGAAGGTTTGAAAGGCAAGTTCAAAGGTTTGAAGCCGCGTAAGCCCGATTTTCGTAACAAACCCAAACCGAACAAGAAAGCCACCACGACTAAGAAAAAGGCGTCAACCAAGCCTGTTAAGCGTGATAAAGGTTTCTACCAAAACGTGGCGGTGGGCGATTCAGTGTTTATTCCTAAGAAGAAAGTCGCGCCGAGTAGCGACGACGAATAATCTTAGCGAAAACTCACAAAATAATTAGGGACTGCCGAGGCAGTCCCTTTGTCTATCTCACGCTTTAGACTTTAAAGAATCCAAGCTGCTGCTTTTGATTTTCAGCCAGTGCCGAGAGCTCTTGGCTGGCGGTGGCGGCTTGAGTGATACCAGTGACGTTTTGGCTCACTAACTCATAGATGTTGCTGAGGTTGTTGTTGACGTCGGAGGTGACTTGCCCTTGCTCTTCAGACGCGATAGCGACTTGAGCGTTAATGCTCGACAGGTCGGAAATCGACGTGGAAATATCACGCAGCGAGACACTGACCAACTTTGCTTGTTCTTGACTGCGAGTGATCATCCCAAGGCTTGAATTCACGCTGTCATTGGCACTGCCCGACTGTTTTTGCAACTCTTCGATAATGGTCTGGATCTCTTTGGTTGACTCCTGTGTGCGTGCAGCAAGCATACGCACTTCATCGGCGACCACGGCAAAACCACGACCACTTTCTCCTGCACGCGCCGCTTCAATCGCTGCGTTGAGGGCAAGCAAGTTGGTTTGCTCAGAAATGCTCTCAATCACTTCAATCACTTTGCCGATCTGCTCAGATTGATCTTTGAGTGAGTGAACCACTCGCGCAGCATCCGATAATTGACGCGCCATTTTCTCGCTCTCACGGGTGTTCTCATCAAAGACTGCCAAACTCTCTTTTGCCAGTTTATCTGCTTTCAGCGCGGCAGAGTCGGCCAGATTGGCGTTTTGCGTCACTTCGGTTGCCGTGCCCTCCATCTGGTTAATCGCCGACGCCACTTGCTCCACTTCGTTCTTCTCTTGGTCGGAGTTGACGCTCGATTGTGTCATCACGGCCGCTAACTCCGTAGAGGCGGACGCGACATCCACACTGATTCGAACCAATGAGTCGACGGTTTGCTGGAGTTTGCTCACGGTACTGTTGAAGTCTTTAGAGAGTGCCGTGATCTCATTGTTGCCTTCTTCTTGCACGCTAACGAGTAGATTGCCGTGCGCCAATTGTGTCATGGCTTGTTGTAGGCGCTGAATTGGCGTGACGATGATTCCGGCCAGCAACCAACTTAATATCAACGCGATGGCGAGCACAGCGACAAGGCCAATGATACTGTTGTTCATCACCGAAGAGTGGGTCGCCTCACTGCGATGCAAGTCATCCAATGCCAGTTCATTGAGCTTGGTGGAGAGATGGTCAATGGCTGATACCATCTCTTGCCCGGCTTGGCGGTAGACTGCCAAAGCTTGCTCAAAACGTTGGTCAAACGCCGCACTGGATTGGGCCTGTTGATGTTTCTGATTGAGGAGCGGCACCATAGTATTGATGGAGTAGCGAACGTAGTGCTCGATGGCCTCTTTCATAGCCGAGACTTCTTTTTGCAAGCCCTCTACAGTATTGAGTGAGTCCAGCAGACGTTGATTTTCGCTCTGTTTTTCTAACAAGGTGCTGGCGAGTCCATCAACATCTTCTGCGCGAAACAAGCTGTAGATAGCTTTGATACGCATACCGTAGGTGTTGTCGATAATGTCAGTGAGTTCTTCTTTGTGATTGACGAGATGTTCAGTGGAGCTTTTGACGGTGCCAAACGCGTGAGTCAGGCTATTTGAGCTGTAAGTGATGCCTGCGATGAGCAAGATCAGAGTGAATATCACAGGTACAACAACTTGTACCTTGATAGAAAGGTTACTGAGTAACTGGCGCATTAGTGGTCCTCTACATACGAAACTGAATAAGATCTATTATTTTTATAGTTAAGGAGAATGATTCTAATTTGTCCCTGATTTATTTCAATGATCAAATTTATCTTACATAGATAAGTTTGATCCGACGTTATGCAACTTATATTTGCATTAATATCAGCTGGTTAATTCTTGCCCACTAGATTGATGATAAAGAGAAGGGCACACCGAGAGCGGCTAAAGTGGTAAGGGCGCCAGTAATGTGCTGACGTTGAGAAATAAGACCAATGTGTCATATAGGCTTCAACGAAGTGAAACACAACTGTCACATTTGAGTCCTAAAGTGAGCAGCGTTCAAGTGAAACACAACGGCAATAAAGCCAACTTAAGGAAATTGTGATGAAAAAGACAGTAATCGGTGCAATCGCACTTCTAGGCGCCATGGCAGTGACTCCTGTTTCTGCTAAAGAAACAATCTCTGCTGTAGGTTCTAGCAGCGTAACTCCACTGATGGAAGTTTTCTCTGAAACATACATGAAGTCAAACTCTGATGTGTTTATCGAAGTTCAAGGACCAGGTTCTTCTGCGGGCGTGAAAGCGGCGAAGAACGGCAGCGCTGACCTTGGCATGTCTTCTCGTAACCTGAAAGAGTCTGAGAAAGAGCCAACATTGAAAGAGCTAACAGTTGCACTCGACGGTATCGCTGTTGTGGTGAACCCTAAGAACGATCTTAAAGGTCTAACTGCTGAGCAAGTAACGGCTATCTACACGGGTGAAGTGACGAACTGGAAAGACGTAGGCGGCGCAGACAAGCCTATCGTAGCGATCACTCGCGATACTGCATCAGGTACACGTGGCGCGTTCGAAGACATCATGAGCCTTAAGAAGAAGATCTCGGGCAAAACTGTGTCAGCGATTTCTCAGCGTGCTCAAGTGGCCAACGGTAACGGTGCTCTTAAAACCATGGTTGCCTCTAACCCATACGCGATTGGTTACATCTCTCTAGGTACCGTTGACGAGTCGGTTCACGCACTAGCGATTGACGGTGTCGATGCAACGGTTGACAACGTGAAAGGCGGTTCTTACAAAGTGGCGCGTCCTTTCCTAGTTCTTTACCGTGAAGGTCAACCTACTGCGGCAACACAGAAATTCCTAGACTGGATGGTGTCTGACGACGCGCAAGCGCTTGTTGGCCAAAAAGGTTACATCTCAGTTAAGTAACGCCAGTAAGATTTTAATTGCTCAGCCCCCTTTGGGCTGAGCCTTTTCTCACTCTGAAACGAGTGTTTCACTCGTTATCTCGGTAAGATTTTATGACCATCGCAACAAGTAGTGAAAAGCTTATGAATACTCAAGCGACTCAAGTATCTAAGCCAAGTCTTCGTGCCAAAAAGCGCGTTGATTGGAAAGAGCGCATCTTCCATGGCTTATTCTTAACCAGTGCTATTATCGGCATTGTTTCTCTCGCCATCATTGCTTACTTCATTTTTAGAGAATCCATTCCTGCCTTTCAAGAAGCGGGGATTACCGGCATTGTTTTAGGCCAAGACTGGTTGCCACCGGCACTGTATGGTGTGGCGACCATGATTGTCGCTTCGATTGTGTCCACCTTTGGCGCAGTGATTGTGGGTGTGCCGATTGGTGTATTGACAGCCATCTTTATCGCGGAAATCGCGCCTAAACGTTTAGCGGATGTGATTCGACCAGCGGTTGAACTGTTAGCGGGTATCCCTTCGGTCGTCTACGGCTTCTTTGGCCTCGTCATCATCGTTCCGCTGATTCAAAACATCTTCAATGTGCCTGCGGGTAACACCATTTTGGCCGGTATCATTGTACTCGGGGTGATGATCCTTCCTACGGTCATTACCGTGTCTGAAACCTCGATTCGCGCTGTGCCTCGTGCTTACAAAGAAGGGTCGTTAGCGCTGGGGGCGTCAAAAATCTACACCATCTTTAAGCTTCTCGTTCCAGCAGCACGAAGCGGTATCATGACTGGGGTTATCTTAGGTATTGGTCGAGCATTAGGCGAAACGATGGCGATCATTATGGTCATGGGTAACGCACCAGCGATGCCACAAGGCATTTTAGATTCCGCGCGTACGCTGACCGCTAACATTGCGATTGAAATGTCCTACGCAAGCGGTGTTCATGCGAATGCTCTCTACGCAACGGGCGTGGTACTGCTGGCCTTTATCATGATGTTAAACGGTGCATTGTTGTACTTAAACCGCGAAAAAGCGAAATAAGCGATAGGTGAAGATTATGGACCGCGTGAAATTAAAACAGTCTCGAGAGCGTAAGGATCAGATCCTCAATGCGTTTGTTTGGTTGTCTGCTGCGCTGACAGTTGGCTTCCTATTTTGGATTATCTGGTACATTCTTTCGAATGGCCTACAGCATGTTGATTGGAAATTTATCTCTGGCGATTACACTCGAACCGGTGATGAGCAAGGTATCTTTCCGATGATTGTATCGACCATTTACATGGTTATCGCATCAATTGCGGTTGCGGCCCCAATGGGCATCATGACCGCCATCTATCTAACAGAATACGCCAAAGTGGGCAGTAAACTGGTCAAAGTGATCCGTTTCTGTACTGAGTCACTGGCGGGTATCCCGTCGATCATCTTTGGTCTGTTTGGTATGACATTCTTTGTGGCGATTTTGGGACTGGGCTTCTCTATCCTGTCGGGTGCATTGACGCTGAGTATCTTAATTCTTCCCGTGATCATCCGTACCACGGAAGAGGCGTTGATGTCCGTACCACAAACATACCGCGAAGGCTCATATGGCCTTGGCGCATCGAAAATTTACACTATCTGGCGCCTAATTTTGCCAAGCGCAATGCCAGGTATCTTAACCTCGGTCATTCTAAGTATTGGTCGTGTGATTGGTGAGTCTGCCCCTGTATTTCTCACCGCAGGTATGGTCGCGCGTATTCCTGATTCGTTATTCGATTCAGGCAGAACGCTGACGGTACACCTGTACAAGCTCACTACCGAGCTCTTCACGATAGATGAGTGGAATCAGGCCTATGGAACTGCGACAGTGCTGATTGTGGTTGTTCTATTGATCAACATGATCACTAAACTGATTGCTCGCCGCTTCAATACCGCGACTTACTGATCGCTGACTGACCAAATTTAAGAGATTAAGACCATGAACAAATTCAACATTGAAAATCTAGACCTGTTTTACGGTGAGAACCAAGCCCTTAAATCGATCAACCTTCCGATCCCAACCCGTCAGGTGACGGCGTTGATTGGGCCTTCAGGCTGTGGTAAATCGACGCTGTTGCGTTGCCTAAACCGCATGAATGACTTGATTGAAGGTGTGACCATCAAAGGCTCGCTTGAGATGGACGGCACCGACATCTACGGCAACATTGACGTGGCGGATTTGCGCATTCGTGTTGGGATGGTGTTCCAAAAACCTAACCCTTTCCCTATGAGCATTTATGAAAACGTGGCTTACGGTTTGCGCGCTCAGGGTATCAAAGATAAAAAGCACATCGATGAAGTGGTAGAGCGCTCACTGCGTGGCGCAGCTCTGTGGGATGAAGTCAAAGATCGTCTTAAATCGCACGCTTTCGGCTTGTCGGGTGGTCAGCAGCAGCGTCTATGTATCGCGCGTACGATTGCGATGGAACCGGATGTGATCTTGATGGATGAACCGACGTCCGCGCTTGACCCAATCGCGACTCACAAAATCGAAGAGTTGATGGAAGAGCTGAAAAAGAACTACACGATCGTGATTGTGACGCACTCCATGCAGCAAGCACGTCGCATCTCCGATCGCACGGCGTTTTTCTTAATGGGTGAGTTAGTTGAGCATGACGATACACAAGTTATCTTCAGCGACCCTAAAGACGATCGCACCAAAGGTTACGTGAACGGCGACTTTGGTTAATTCTTAGCGGCTAACTAACAGAATTTACTGGCAATATCACTATAATAATATGCGATGGTACTTTGCCCCTCTTTTAGAGGGGCTTTTTTGTGCCCGTCTTTTACTCATGACAGTCTTTTACTCATGGCATTAGTGAAGATTGAGATTTTTAAACTAACGTGATTGGTTTTCTGACAATGTGCAGTCTTGATGTAAGGACAAGTGAAGCGTTGCCCCTTGAGGGGCGCTCAGTAACAGTGTGACGGGAAGCGTATCGAGGGAAACCGTGACGCGCGAACCTGGGTTTAAAGAGCTTTGAATCGTGTTTGTACCTTGCAGTTTAATCCTGCTGCCAGAGGGGATTGTGGGCAGAGCAGTGATGGTGAGATAGATAGAGGTAGGATTGTGCTCACAGTGAAGTGTCACATACGGAGGGAGCGTGTGAAGGGCGGGAAAGGCCAGTGTTTGGAAGGAGAATAGGAAAGCGATACCCGGAGGTATCGCTTTAAAACCATAGTGGAACATGGTTTCTAGTTTTGTACGATAGTTACGGTATTGTAGTTGGAATCAAACCCAATTACTAATGCAGCATCAGCACTGTTTTGAGTAATACCAATAGTGTTAACATCAGAGTTATCTAGCCATACACCTGAATAAGAGGCTTTAGAAGTCTGATCGATTGTAATTGTATTCTCATCACTGCTACCGGTAAGCCAAACATCAGCAATGTTTTGCTCTTTTTGACCGATAGAAACTACGTTTTCATCACTCTTTCCAACAGCAACGATACGCGCTAAGTTTCCAGTGTCTTGTGTTACCGTAAAGATATTTTCGTCGCTATGTCCATCGATATAAACGATTGCCCCATTGCCAGCGGTTTGATCTAAAATGACTTCGTTTTCGTTACTATTCCAATTCACGTAAACAGCGGCCCCATTGGCGCTACCCTGTGTAGTTGTCACAGTATTTGAGTCAGAATCGTTCACCTCAATGTACGACAAGCTTGAATCACCATTCTGGTTAGTCGTAATTTCATTTTTGTCGCCGTTCATAACTGTAGCAGAAACGTAGTTTAGACCACCGTCGTCGACGGTATTACGAATAATGTTGCCGTCACCATTTTGAACGTTTACGTAAACCTGGTTATTATCCGCATCTCTACCTAAAAATTGGGTGTTTGTTTTGTTTCCATTACCTTGGATCATTACCGAGGCAGTATTTACGTCACCACCTTGATCAATACTAATCTTTGAACGGTTTTCATCTCCATCTTGTACAATCGTGAACGTGTTAGTATCCCCGGTTCCTACAAGACTTCTTGTTTTGATTAACGCTTTATTTTCTGAACCATCTTGCGTGATAGAAAACGTTGAAGTCTTGGCTTTCTCAGAGTCAACAAGCGCTTTATTGAGATCTCCGCCTTGCTGAAGAACGGTTACTGTATTTTCAGTCGTCTCTGTCATAAGTACCGCAGCATCATGACCCAAACTTCTATTTAAATGTGAAGTGTTTTGAGTTATTTCTATAGTGTCCGTGTTTGCACTTTGCAAATATGTCAAAGCGTCGTTACCTGCGTATGCTGCGCTTGAAGCGAGAATAGCTGAGATTGTAATCGCTAGTTTTTTCATGAATAGATCCTTTTTGTCCATTTATAGTAGTGTTATCCTTTACGTTGAGCGTCATTGTTCAACGTAAATACTGCGATGCATTGAGTTCTTTATGAAGATAAAGTCATCTCCATCCTGATTAATTCCATAACTGGCATTACTTTTATCAATCACAACGGCAATGTTGTTATCATTGACTTGTGAAATGCTGATATCACTGCCATAACTAGATAAGCATCGTTGTCCGCTGCATTGTTCTAGATAAGCCAGATTGAAATCCCCATCTTGTTTGATATAGCCAGTATGGTCTTGACCATTTTGTATAAGTACAGCTAGGTTACGACGTCCAGTTTGCTCAACCATTCCGGTATTATCTGAACCTTTCTGAGACAAAAAAACTGTACTCGACTTGGTATTGTTTTGTATTACCTTAGCCTTATTTTTACCGATCCCAACTCGATGTTGTTCAACAATAACTGTAGAGCCAACACTATTATTGAGAGTGACTTCTGCATAATTACCAGGAGTGTTTAACTCGTTAAGCTCATTTAAACTGTCTGAACCTTGAAACTCTCCGAAGACATTCGACATTTCGTCGAAATCATGTCGTGTACCACCATATGCATGAGCCATGGATAATAAAGATAAGACGACAAAACCTTTCTTGATATAGTTGAGATTTTGCACCTTAACCTCCGTTATTTAGGTGTTCAGCGAGTTGCTGTCTCCATAACTCACGATTAATTATGCTCGCACTACGACTAAATACAATGAACTTAAAATTGAAAATTAATCAGATCAATTTTCTTTTTAATGAGACGGTTTCTTGTGATGGGCAATCTAAAGTTTAATTAAACTTGTTTCATAACTAGTTATTTCGTTTATTTTATATTTAAATTATTGATATTTAATGAATTTTATTGATGGCCAATGGGCTGTTAGTTAGAGGGCTAGCGATTGTCTTCTACATAGATGGCTGGTTTAGTCTCAATATTGAGATGGACAAGATTGTTTGAATAGTATCCTTTTATCTTTTTTAAAGATCATATAAGTTTTAAACATGATCATACTTCTCATGCAAAAGTGGACAATTAGAATGAATCGAATAAACACCTTTACGTCTATGTGTATTGGTTTTTTTCTTTGCTTAGTTAATCACTTGGGCTTTGCAGAAGAGATAGAAGGTGTGAAGAATTCGAGTGGCAGTCAACATATAGAAAGCAACGAATTTTATGCTGAGGTTGAAGGGCTGATCGTGGATAGAACAATGACGCGGCTAGGTGATGATTTTTATTTTTTCTTCACTCAGTACATGAATGATCGCCATGGTTCATTACAAGAAAACTTAGTTGTCAAGGAGCGCCCGACTGCGTTGTCTGGCAGTATTATCAGCGTTCTTCATCGCGACAAAGTTATTTATCGTACGGCGTTGTCCCCAGGGAGAAAAACAGCACAGGACAAAGCCAAAGATGCACTTAGTGCAGTCACTAACTATTTATTGAGATGGAAAGCTCAGCGTGAGTATCAAGATACTTTTGATCTCGAACGTGATGAGTTCTGAAGGGAATAATGATGAAAATAAAGATGATGTTTCGGCAGTGTGTAACGTTAGCCTGCCTCTTTACTGGCAGTCTTTACGCAACGGAGCTGGTGTATACGCCAGTGAATCCTAGCTTTGGTGGCAACCCGCTCAACAGCTCACATTTATTTGGTGTGGCGAATGCGATCAATGGTTATGAAGGTCCAGACAACGGGCTAGATTTTGAAGAGGAATCGGCGCTCGATCGACTAGCGAATAGCTTAGAATCACGCTTGATTAGCCAACTGTTATCAGACGTAGGGAATGGGAATACTGGTCAGTTAGAGACGGACGACTTTTATCTCAATATTGTCGACAACGGTGGCACATTGACGGTGCAAATTGTAGATAAAATCTCCGGTGAATCCACCGAGATAAAAGTTGCGGGCTTAAACCCGGATAATAATTAGAACGGAGACTGCCCATGCGCCTGATTACTCTCACTTTACTCTGTGGCTTATTATCCGGTTGTGCCATTTCTATGGATATGCCTGATACTGACGAAGCACCGACTTTGATGCCACGCGGAGCAACTTACCAAGACTTGGTCAACCTACCTGAACCTCGAGGTAAGATTTTGGTCTCTGTCTACGACTTCCGTGATCAAACCGGTCAATATAAACCTCAACCTAACAGTAACTTCTCGACGGCTGTCCCCCAAGGTGGTACGGCGCTGTTGACTGCGTCTTTGCTTGACTCTAAATGGTTTGTGCCGCTTGAGCGGGAAGGGCTACAAAACTTGTTGACCGAGCGAAAGATCATTCGAGCGGCACAAAATAAGGGCTCAGGTGCAGAAAACCACGGTGATGATTTGAGTGCACTGAGCTCTGCGAATGTCGTGATTGAGGGTGGTATTGTCGCCTATGACTCAAACATTAAAACCGGCGGCGCGGGAGCGCGTTATCTTGGCATCGGCTCATCGGGGACATACCGAACAGACCAAGTCACAGTCAACTTGCGTGCGGTGAATGTTCGTACGGGGCAGATTCTGCTTAGTGTCACCACGAGCAAGACGATATTTTCCCATGAACTGACGGCAGGGGCGTTTCGCTTTATTGACTACCAAGATTTACTTGAAGTCGAAGCGGGGTACACGAACAACGAGCCAGTGAACGTCGCTGTGATGTCTGCGATAGATGCGGCGGTCATTCACGTCATTGTTCGAGGTATCAGTCAAGGGCTTTGGCAACCAGCTAACCCAGAAGACAGAAATAACGCATTGCTACAAAAATACGCCAAACAGACTCATCAGATTTTATAAAAGCAAACCTAAGGCCAAAAGCCTGTCTATTCAGAAAAGTCACGCCTATACAGATCGTATAGGCGTTTTTCTGTCTGCTTGTATCACTTAAGTGCTCAATCGTGATTGAGGGAGAGTGGTGTTTAATATCACCTAGGAGGGAGTATTGGCGGGTTTATCCTTGTCATCCTGTGCCGCGTCCTCGCCCGTGTCGGCAAATATCTCCGCTACTGCGCTGCGCTCTAACTCGCCTTGGAGATTTCCTTCGTCATCAACGACGGGTAGAGAGTAGTCGTACGACATGGTATCGACCAGCACCTCTTCGATGGCAGAATCGGCAGAGACCGTCGGCACTTCCTCATAGATTTCCCGATTGATTGCGTCTTCGCCATGTTCTTTGGCGGCATCCATCAGACCCTCTTTGGTCAACACGCCCTGATACCCCTCTTCAGTGACATGATAGGCGTAATCCTGTTTGAAGCCTTTCATCTGTTTGATAGCGTCTTGAATTGTGGTGGCGGTAATGCGATACGCGGGTGGGTTCATCACGGTTTCCACCGTGAGCGCGCGAGCACGGTTGACGTCTTTGACAAACGCCTCAACGTAATCATCAGCAGGGTTCAAGAGGATATCGTCCGGTGTGCCTTGCTGAACCAACTCACCATCTTTGAGGATGGCAATTCTGTCGCCCAATCTCAGAGCTTCATCCAGATCGTGAGTAATAAACACGATGGTTTTGTGCAGTTTTTCTTGCAGCTCGATAAGCTGATCTTGCATTTCACTGCGGATCAGAGGGTCGAGCGCCGAGAACGCTTCATCCATGAGCAGGATTTCGGCATCGGTACACAGGGCACGGGCTAAACCGACACGTTGCTGCTGTCCCCCAGAAAGCTGAGAAGGGTACTGGTTTTGATAGCCTGATAGCCCAACGGTATCGAGCCACTCATTGGCTTTTTTTAAGCGCTCTGGTTTTGCGATGCCTTGAATTTCTAACCCGTACGCGACATTGTCGACAACCGTACGATGAGGCAGCAGGCCAAAGCGCTGAAATACCATCGACATTTTGTGGCGGCGGAACTCTTCAAGCTCACTTTGACTGAGCTTCATCACATCGGTCCCTTCGACCAAAATCTGGCCTTCGGTAGGGTCGATGAGTCGATTAAAGTGTCTAATCAAGGTGGATTTTCCAGAGCCTGACAGTCCCATGATGACAAAAATCTCCCCTTTATTAATTTGGAGATTGATCTCTTTGAGCCCGACAGTGTGGCCAGTTTCAGCGAGTACATCGTCTTTGCTTTGACCCTGCTTAACACGCTCCATGACAGAGTGTGGCTTGGCACCGAAGACCTTGTACAAGCCACTGATCTCGATAAGTGGTTTAGTCATGTTTCAGATCTCCTAGATGAGCTTGGGTGCGCTTTGCATACGCTTGTGAGGCTCGGTCAAACAAAATAGCCAGTACGACGATGGCAAAACCATTGAGTAGGCCTAAGGTAAAGTATTGGTTGGTGATGGATTTAAGCACGGGTTGCCCAAGGCCTTTTACGCCGATCATAGAGGCAATCACCACCATTGATAGCGCCATCATGATGGTTTGGTTGATGCCAGCCATGATGGTGGGCATCGCCAGTGGGAGTTGCACGCCAAACAGCCGTTGTTTGGCGCTGGCGCCGAAGGCCGTCGCGGCTTCGAGCACCTCTTTGTCGACCAAGCGGATACCGAGGTTGGTTAGGCGAATAACCGGAGGGATCGCATAAATCACCACGGCAATGAGCCCCGGTATTTTACCGATGCCGAGTAGCATCACGACCGGAATAAGATACACAAACGCGGGCATGGTTTGCATGATGTCCAACATCGGCGTGACGATCGATTGGACTCGATTTGAACGCGCCATCGCAATACCAATAGGGATACCAAGCACAATAGATAGCATGGTGCAGACAGTGATGATACTCAGCGTTCGCATAGTATCTTCCCACATACCAAAATAGCCAATGAAAATCAGTGAGATAAAACACCCGACACCCAATTTCCAAGAGCGGCTGGCCAGATAAACAAGCGCGGTACAGACCGCAAGAACAATAACCCAAGGCGTGGAGAGGAGCAGTTTTTCAAACCAAATTAAAAATGAGAGCAGTGGGTCAAAGAAAGACTCGATCACTTCACCGTATTCGCGAGAAAACTCGCGGTAGGCACCATCGAGTGTTTTGCGAATCGCTCGCAAATCTGAGCGTTCCATTTCTGGAAAGCTGCTAAACCAACTATCACTAGACATCGTGTTTATTCCTTTTATTCTCCTTCACGCGTCGCGCGTGAAGGAGTACAACTTATAACAGAGTTAAGGGAGGAGGGGGTTAGAGCGCTTTGGTCACTTTGTCCGCAACGTCTGCAGGTACCCAAGCTTGCCAGATCTGTGGGTAGGACTCTAAGAAGTGGAACATGGCTTCCTCACTGTCTGCTTGGTTGTCTTCCATCCAAGCGAGCAACTGGTTCATGTCAGCGTTAGTAAAGCCACGCTTTGTGAAGTAGTCATACGCTTCTGGTGAGCGAGTAGCGAACTCTTCTGTCGTGATGGTGTGGACGGGTGAAGGCGGGTACATCGTCGCTTTAGGCTCCGCACATTCCGGTTGCGAAGTACAATTGACGAACTCATCTAAGTCAACACCACTACCAAAATCGACTTTGACCATGTTGTATTTACCCAAAACGGCCGTCGGGGCCCAGTAGTAACCGAACCAACCTTGTTCACGCTCATAGGCTTTGGCGATAGAGCCAGATAGACCGGCACTTGAGCCTGGATCAATGATGGCAAATCCCGCTTCTTCTAATTTCAGTGCGCGGAATAGGTTCCCAGCGCTGATTTGACAGTTCCAGCCCGCAGGACAGCTGTAAAAAGCGCCTAATTCGTCATCTTCAGGGTGCTCAAACAGCTTCGCGTGTTTTTTCACCCCTTCGATTGTTGCAAGTTCTGGATGCTGTTCCACCAAGTACGCAGGTACCCAAAAACCTTCTTCACCGCCATCAACGAGGGATTTACCTGCGTAGCGCAGACGTTTTTCCTCAACCCCTTTGTCTAGCGCATCTTTTAGCGAGTTACTCCACAATTCTGGGGCCACATCAGGTTGACCTTTTTCAATCATTGAGGTGCCAGTAGGCATGGTGTCCCCTGGGATAAGTTCGGCATCGCAGCCGTAGCCATGTTCTAAAATAAATTTGTCGATGTTGGCCATCAAACTGGCTGAGTTCCAGTTCATATCAGCGATGGTAACAGAGCCACATTCACTTGCTTGTGCGTGAAATGTGGTGGCAGAAAGCGCAATTAGAGTCGCGGATTTGAGTTTCATTATAATTCCCTTCTAAATGAATCCATCAATAGAATAGTGAATTAATGGTTAGAGTTCAAATAAAAGTGGCACGCAGTGTGCTTGTCGCTAGTGATTTTTCGCTCGTTAACGTGAGAGAAATCGCATTTGTATGCATGTTGCCCATTAATTTTGCATAAACGTAGTGTGATGAATGTCTTGTTTTGGTTTGAGTTCAAATGAATTAGTCCGTGGACCAAACGTTTTTAATGTCTGGCCAGCCCCAGTTGGTGAGCTCGACGTCTTTGAGTACACCCTCAAATCTGAGTGTTTGCCGATGATGGAACAGTGGCGACAGCCAAAACTGATTGATGAGCGCAGAGGCGATGGGCTCTAGCGCCTCTAGGTAGTGCGCCAGTGGTGTTGTTCTGCGTAGATCATCTAGCGTGCTCAGCAGCCAGCGTTTGGAGTCTTCGCCAATGCAAGCTTGGACAATTGGGTTATGGTAGAGGCTGTTGAACGCTGAGGCGTGGCGATTGTCATCGAGGTTGATATTGGTGACGATTAGAGACGCTTGTAACTGACCACTTTCAGCGAGTGCAGTCAGCTCACGATAAGAATAGGAGTGAACCGTGACTTCAACGTCAAGGGTTTCGAGTAACGACTGAATCGCGAGTGCGCAGCTTTGCAGCGCGGTGTAGTCGTAAACGGCAATGCTGATGTGATTGGGCAGCGGTACACGAGGCATCGTGGGTCGAATCACTTTATGCCACATCGGCAGTAAGTTTTGCGCGACCTCACAACCGAACGCACGTCCGCTCTCTTGTAACTGCTTGAGCACTCGCAGAGGGGTGATAAAGGTCGAAAGAAAACGGCGTTGAGCATCGTTGAGCGTATTGCACGCCGTTTGATTAAATAGGACAAACATACAGCCATCTTCAACCCGAGAGCGCTTGATGTCGGTGTGCGGTTCATGACTCACCGCATGTGAGAGATAGTGGTGACAGGGATCTTGCGCACCCGGTTGGTTTGTCTCGATTTGTTTTTTGTGGGCAGTGGGCTCTTCAATTTGCCAGATGGTCACTTGGTCGGTAAGCGCGCGGCAGGTATAGAAGCGCTCGAACGCTTGCAGGTTCAGTTTGGCACTGGAATGTTCGCTTACTTCGAAGGGGCCCGACCCGATAACTTGTGATTGTTTGGTGTCGTGGACTTGGCTCGGCGGTTGAATGGAATACTTCACGCCAGAGAGCAAGCCACCAAATCCTTGGTCGGGAAGGGAGAGTTCGAACATCACTTTATTGTGCCCGGGCGAATGCACGGATTTTAAATGGGATAATTCACTGCGGTAATAGCCAAGCTCACGCAATTGCTCAAACAGCGCCACAACACTGTTTGCGTCGATTGGCGCACCGTTGTGAAACGTTAGCCCAGGACGTAAATAAAACGTCCATGTCAACGCGTCTTCATCATAGTGCCAATGATGAGCCAGTTGAGGAGTGAGCATACCGTCATTGGTACAACCAACCAGGCAACAGTAGATCTGGCGAATCAGATAGCGCTCACTTGAGCGTTGCAGCTGATGGGGTACTAACCGCTCAAAAGCACGTTTGTAAGTTAACTGTATATGCAGCCTTCCTTCACGTAGCGTCGCACCGGAGGTGTGTTGTAGGAGGCGGCCAAACTCTATTTGGTCGTCATCGAGGATCTGGAGCGCTTTCTCGTATTGGCCTTGACTGATACGGGAAGCGGCAAGTTGCGATTTCAAATCAGATAAGGCGTAGTGAAGTGTCAACGAGGAGCGTTGATTACGCCCCGCTTTTGGTGCCCAACTCAACCAGTTCAGTGTTTGCATCTGACCAAGCAAATTGCGAGCGTGCCGGGGTGTCGTACACAAATGTTCTGCCACCGTTGGTAGCGCAATCTTAATCGTTGCGCTTATTCCTAGCGGCGCAAGGCGAGAATAATAACGCAGTAAATTGATGTCAGACACTAGGCCTCCGATAATGAGAACAGAAAGTAAATGTGATTTCCGTGTTTTGGCGAAATTCACGCTTCTTGGCCGGTATGAAGCCGATATGTCGATTATATGGGAAAGACCCAGAAAAATTTAGACTCTTTTTTCTTTCCTTATTAAGTCGCACACTGATGCTGTACTAAGGAGGCATGAATGAACCCAATGACTCACCCCATCACCAGATATTATTGTCAGCGTTTAATGATCACTCGCTCTTCGCTCGAGCGCGCCGCGATTATGGCGCTTCTTTATCTCGTAGAGGGTTAACTCGAGCCCTCGATACTCGGCGCTGTTGATTAATGCTCCTACCCCCACAGAAGATTCTTCAGCGCCACCTTTTTCAATACCAGATTTGCTGTGTATTGTGAGAGAATTTTATGTTTTTACCCAAGGGGTCTCGCTATCGTCGCCAATAATCGTCGCTGCGTTAGGAATGAATGGTATGATGGAAGCCTTAAGAAAGTGGGCTTATCGCCGATATAAGCCGCAACAGAACTGAAACTAAGACCATCATGAATATAGTGGGTATCGCGATTGGCGCGACCGGATTATTGTTACTGTGCCTGTTTCTTTGGATGCTGGCACTCTCGCTGCGTAAAAAGCGTTTAGAGAATGAGCGTAAAGAGCGCGATATGGCGCTACGAAAAGCCATCGAGAAGAATCGTAAGCAGGAAAAAGAGGAGCGCTTGTATAAAGCGGAGTCTGGCCACGTGCCGACGATTTTGTACTTAGCGAAAGAAGCGGAGCGCCATAACATTCAAGAAGCCTTGTACTGGTATACCAAAGCGGCCAAACAGGACAATGTGACCGGGATGTATGGTGTGGTGCGTATCAGCAATCGCATGAAACAAGATGTGATCTTGAAGGAGCAAGCCAAGTATTGGCAAACGTGCATTGCCGCCCATGAGGGGAGTCTTCCTCATCGCTTTGAGATGGGGGTGGCGCTGTTCCACGGACGTGGTGTCGAGAAAGACATTGTGAAAGCGCTAGAGACGATAGAAAGCGCTGCCAAGCAAAACTTTGTTGATGCGATTAACTTTCTTGGCGACTGGTATATTGCACCGAATAACCCACAGACTAATCCAACAAAATCGACGGACTATTTTCGTCGCGCTGCGGCGCTGAAAAGCAACGAAGGTCGAATGAAGTTAGGTCTGAATTATATCTACGGACGTGGTGTTCCTGTCAGCCATGAAAAAGGGTGCTACTGGGTCGAAAGAGCGGCGGAAAAGGGCTACCTTGAAGCGATGTACCGTGCCGGTGAAGCTTGGATGGATTACCGCCCCAATGGCAACGCTATCGCTTATATTTGGCTGTTTTTAGCGGCGCAACTCGGCTACGAGCAAGCTAGATTACTGCGCGATCAAGTGGCGTTAAATATTGGTGTGGACACTGTGGTCGGCTTACAAGCCTTATCGAAACCCATGTTGAAGAAGATTCGAGAAAAGAAAGTCAGCAAGCATTCGATTATTCGCGCGCTGAACAAGCTCTATAAACGCAAAATTCCGTTGTTAGAGCAGGAGCTATCGGTCTTGAGTAAAGATGATCTATTGAGCAAAGAAGCGCTGCAAAGTGAAGGCGATTCTACGTTACCAGAGTCGCAAGCAGAGACGCGCCAGCCAGATCCTTCTCGGCAAGGTGAAACGCAAGGTCAAGGTGAGGAGAGTGCACCGAGCGATTCTCTAGACTTTAGCCAGTCACATTTTGGACCGACATCTAAATCATCCGGTCATTGAACCGATCCGACGAATGATTGAATGTGCAACAATAAAAAAGGCTCCCAGTTGGACTGGGAGCCTTTGTCGTTTATGCATGTGTGATTATGCGTTCTCTTGATTGTGTTTCGATTTGCAAACGGCTGCAGTAAACACAACGTCGGTTGAACTGTTTAGCGCGGTTTCTGCGGAATCTTGCACAACACCAATGATAAAGCCGACCGCGACGACTTGCATCGCCACTTCGTTTGGAATACCAAAGAGGCCACACGCTAAAGGAATCAGCAGCAATGAACCACCGGCCACGCCCGACGCGCCGCAGGCAGAAATGGATGCCACAATGCTTAGAAGCAAGGCTGTCATTAGATCAACTTCAATGCCCAGGGTATGAACCGCCGCCAACGTGAGGGTTGTGATGGTAATAGCTGCACCCGCCATGTTGATGGTGGCCCCGAGTGGGATGGACACGGAGTAGGTGTCTTCATCTAAATCCAGCTTTTCACACAACGCCATGTTGACCGGGATATTGGCTGCACTTGAACGGGTAAAGAAGGCGGTAACGCCACTTTCACGCAGACATTGGAATACCAGCGGGTATGGGTTTTGACCAGTCTTTACTAAAACAATCAGTGGGTTTACCACCAATGCGATGATTGCCATCGAACCAAGTAATACCGCCAGAAGGTGTGCATAACCAGCCAGCGCTTCAAAACCTGTGGTTGCCAGTGTTGAAGAAACGAGACCAAAAATACCAAAAGGAGCAAGACGGATAATGAAACGAACGATTTGCGATACGCCATGGCTAAGATCTTCAAACACGGCTTTCGTCGTACCTGAAGCATGATGCAGAGCCAAACCAAGACCGACAGCCCAAGCTAGGATACCGATGTAGTTTGCACTCATTAGCGCATTGACTGGGTTGTCGACCAACTTAAACAGCAGCGTATTTAATACTTCACCAATGCCTTGCGGTGGTGTAGCGCCTTCTGCACCCGATACTAGTGTCAAGGTGGTAGGGAACAAAAAGCTCAGTACGACGGCCGTTAGGGCGGCGGTTAATGTACCAAATAGGTACAAAACCACGATAGGACGCATGTAAGTGTGTTGGTTTTTCTTTTGGTTTGCGATAGACGCAGCCACCAAAATGAAAACCAAGATAGGTGCGACGGCTTTTAGTGCGCCGACAAATAGGCTTCCAAGTAACCCGACACTTTGAGCAGACTCCGGAGACACGGTAGCCAGTCCAACACCAAGGATGATACCGGCTAGGATCTGTAGCACCAGATTTCCGCGCGCAAAGCGGGCAAAAATAGAGTTGTGTTGCATATGTATCCCTGCAATGAATAATTATCTGAGGTTATAGTTATTCCAGCTATTCCTAGCTGGAGCCGATATACTAGCGTGTTGAAATAATGTGTCTAGAATTAATTGAAACATAGATGAAACAATTGGATTTTTATCAAAGTTGTAAATTATATGTTACCCAAATGGTGTTGTTTACAATAAAAGAATGGTAAGAAAAAGGGAGCATACGCTCCCTTAGTGTTGTCTTAATTGGCCGCATTCGGCATAGACGTTAGTGGTGGTGTTTCATCCCGCTCATCACCTTTTTCACAGGAGCGGTAAAGGTTTGTGACTCGCCATTTAGGTATTCAATGGTTACTTCAATCTCTTCATCCTCGACCAAAGGTGCCGTTAAATCAAACAGCATAATATGTAGGCTACCCGGTTTCAGTTCCACTTGCTCGTGGGCGGGTACGGTGATGCGCTCAATCTGGCGCATTTTCATCACATCGCCCTCTTTGATCACATCATGTAGCTCCACTTTGCCTGCCGCACTAGTGGAGGCCGAGGTGATGATTCGCTCCTCATCACCTTTGTTCATTAGGGTGACAAACACGGCGCTGGTTACCGCTGCGGGCGGCGTGGCACGAGCGTAGGCATGGTGCGTCATGACATCGGTATTCGCCATGGCTGAAGCGCTCATCAGCAGCGAAGACAGTAGAAGTGTAGGCAGTTTCATCAGGCAATCCTTTCTTTCTCAATCAATTATTTTTTATCAGCCTGCTGGGGCTGTATGGTCACAGTGTTCAACGCCTCAACAATAGGCGCGGGCGTAAGAGTGTGTGGGACTTTGGTCAACAGTGTCCCATTCGGCGCTAAAAAGTAGAAGTAGGAGCTGTGATCGAGTGTGTAACCTAGCTCAGAGTTTTCCAGTTCGGTTTTTCTAAATATTACGCCATAGCGATGGGCGAGCGGGGTGGTGATCTCAAGAGGCGCCGAGAGCCCTTCTATTGACGGATGAAAATACTGCGCGTAGCGATGTGCATCGGCAGCGGCATCTCGCTCGGGATCTAAAGAGATAAACATGGGTCTAAATTGGTGTTGAACCTCTTCACCCACTTGGTTTAGAGCGCCAGCCAGCATAGCCAGTGAAGTGGGGCAGACATCGGGGCAGCGAGTGAACCCAAAGTAAACCACACGGATACGTGGGTCGGACGAGTCAAAAATATCAACGGGTTGGCCTTGCTCACCATACAATATGGACGCGTCACGGCTATCATTGGTTGGGGTGACCTGCGATTGGTGATCGAGATAGCTTTTAAGGCCAAATCCCAGCGCAAAGGCGACGACTAAAATCAGGGACCAATTTCGACTCATCTTTCCATCCTTACTGAGAGTTTATGGTGGGTATGACCGTCAGAGACGGTGCCATACCAAGTCATGGCGTCTGTCGTACAGACGGGGAGTAGCAGTTCGCCTTGATATTGCCCATCTCCTGTCCGCGCAAGCAAAAACTTTGGCGAACCCATCTCCATTTCAACGCCTTGGAGTGACAGAACCAGCGATTGAGCATCGTTGTTTGGCCAGGCGACAGTGACGGTGGTCGGTAGCAGAGGCTGACTGGTGTCTTTATCCGCGTGAATCGACACCGTGCCTAATTGACACGAAGAGGTGGTGAGAGCGCAGTACTCACTTAAGTCGATGGAAGTGTGTTGGTGGCGGGCTGTGCTCAACCAATGATAAATGTCACTGGCAAAGTAACCGCCCATGAGCGCTACGAGGATCAGTAGCCACTGCCAACGGCCTTTCCCGTGTATCGAAAAGCTTGATGTCATCGAACCGCCTCTCACATAAAAATTGTCACATCGACAAACAAGAGTGGCGGGATGTTACCACAGCTCAACGTGAACGCTGTATGGCTGGCAAGGATTTGTGCGCAAAATCAAGGCTTTTTAAGCAAACCGTAGATAGCGTGGCTTAATAAGCGGCCATCAATATTTTCCTGATGGCTTAAGATTCCCTCAAGGGTCATACCGCAACGTGTGGCGACGGCGCGGCTCGCGTGATTGTCGACCGCAGCGCTCAGTTGGACTTTTTCCATCTGGTATTGGTCAAAGGCGATGTGCGTCAGTGCTTGAACCACTCGCGTGGCAATCCCCTTACCTTGATGGTGTTGGCTTATCCAGTAGCCCACTTCAACGCATTTCGTGTCATGGTTGATGCTATTGAAACTGCAGTTACCAATAATATCGCCATTGTAGAGGATGGTGCAGGTCATGGATTTGCCATCGGCGTAATCATGTAAGGAGCGTTGAATGAACAGGCGAAAATCTTGCTCTGTTTGGCAATGGGCAGGCCAAGCTAGCCATTGTGTTAGGTAGGGCAGTTGCTCTGTGACCAACTGAGCATAGTGGGCCGCGAACGACTCATGAACCAGTGCCAATGAGACTTCGTCATCAACCTCATAACGAAACATGCTTGCACTCCTTTGCAAAGAAATAACGCGCTCGTTTGAGCGCGTGGGTGATTATTGGTTGTTGATGTGCGCTTTGAAACGAGCTTGAGTTTCTGCGTCGGCTTTGTTGTACCAAAAATGGAGCATTTCTTCGGCCGTGTTGCTGTCAACTTGTTCGGTATTGGCTGGCGTGGCTTTGCTCGCTGGCGTGGCAACTGCAGCCGCAGCAGCGACGGTAGAGAGTGCTGCGACACCACCTTGGCGGTTGTATTCGGCCAGTTCGATTTGGTGGTTACGCCCAAGTTGAAAGCCATCTTTGACTAATTTATCTTGTTTGGTCTCCAGCGTGTTGCCACTCTCATCTACAAGTGACCACTCGACATGACTGATTTGCTTGCGCGCCTGGTTTTCATTGCGGTATTTAGGCAGAGCAAATTCCAGTTTAATGTTTGAAGCGTTGAAGGTGCCAACGAGCGGATCGCTTTCTAAAATGACGCGATCATTACCTTGGTCAAAATAGGGTTGGTACTGGAACAAAATTTGGTTCTCACCATCTGGTAGGGTCAGGGTTTTCGACGCAGAGAAAAACCCGCCTTCTAGTTTAGGGCTAGCGTCATTGACCACTAATACATTAATGGTATCAGGAATGGAAAGGGTGACATCGGCAAAGGCTGCGCTACTGATCAATGCGGTCGCAGCGAAAAGGCAAAATTGATTTTTCATGGTATTCCCTAATTACAGAGTAGCCTATGAAACAGGCACTTAACTCATGCATCATCGCGCGTATCGGGCGTCGATTTCAATAACCTTATGTGAGAAGTTTGAAAATTTAACACAATCTTCATTGGCGTAAAGGCCGCCCACCGATGAGACCGGATTCTGTATGGTTTATTGTGCGGCGGACTTCACGGTAATCTCAAAAAGGTTTTCGCTATAGTGTAGGAATGTTCAATTCAACAGGAGGATAACGCTATGACAAGCAGCATGCTGGTCGACTTTTTCGTGCGACAATCAGCATTAGACAGCAAACTCGTGTTGTCGTCGTGGTACAACTTGGACTATTGCCTTTCCCTGCTCAGCAAAGAATCCTCATCACTTTGATCCCCTTTGTCAGCGCCATGCGCTGCGAGACACACAACCGTTAAATACATTTTAAGATCGTCACTGCGTGATGCCGCATGTGCATGCTGCTCTGGCACGCTTGCGCATCACGAGTGCCTGGCGATCAATCAAAGGATCAAAAGATGAAACGCATTCCAGAACCGTTCCGCATTAAGATGGTGGAACCGATTAAAATGACCACCTACCAAGACCGAGTTGAAGCGCTCAATGAGGCCGGACTTAACCCGTTTTTGCTTAGAAGTGACGATGTATACATCGACTTGCTTACCGACTCAGGCACCGGAGCGATGAGTGATAACCAATGGGCAGGCTTGATGCTGGGGGATGAGTCTTATGCGGGCAGCCGCAACTACTACAACCTTTGCGCGGCAGTTGAGCACTTTTTTGGTTATAAACTTACGGTTCCCGCACACCAAGGTAGAGGTGCAGAGCAGATCCTCTTCCCCGCGTTGATTGAAAGAATGAAAGTGGTTCGCGGTGGTACTGAGCCTGTCTTTATCTCCAACTACCATTTTGATACGACCGCAGGTCATATCGAGCTAAACGGTGGCAAAGCCATTAACGTTGTCGATGATCGCGCGTTTGATACCACCACGCCGTATGACTGGAAGGGCAACTTTGACCTCGATAAACTGCAAACCACCATAGAGGCTCATGGTGCCAACAATATCTGTGCGATCATCACGACGGTAACGTGTAACAGCTCCGGTGGGCAACCTGTTTCCATGGCTAACATGCGCGCAGTTTACGAGATTGCTTCGAAAAATGACATTCCAGTGGTAATCGATTCCGCGCGTTACTGTGAAAACGCCTACTTTATTAAGCAACGTGAAGTCGGCTATCAAGATAAGTCGATACTTGAGATCATCCGTGAGATGTACCAGTACGGGGACATGTTGACCATGTCGGCGAAAAAAGACCCAATGGTGAACATTGGTGGTTTATGCTGCATTCGAGATCATGAAGAGTTATTCCAAGCAGTGCGCACCCGATGTGTGCCGATGGAAGGGTTTGTCACCTATGGTGGTATGGCGGGCCGTGACATGGAAGCACTCGCGCGTGGTCTCTATGAAGGGGCAGACGAAGATTTCCTTCACTACCGCATCTCTCAGGTTGAGTATCTAGGTGAACGTTTGCAAGAAGGCGGTATTCCAATCCAAACGCCAACGGGCGGCCATGCGGTGTTTGTCGATGCGGCGAAAATCTTGCCTCACATTCCTGCGGATGAGTTTCCTGCCCAAGTGCTCTGTAATGCGCTCTATTTAGAAGCGGGTATTCGCGCGGTTGAGATTGGCTCTTTGTTGCTTGGTCGAGATCCTCAAACGGGGGAACAAAAAGCCTCTGATTTGGAGTTGATGCGTTTAACCATTCCGCGCCGCGTCTACACCAATGATCACATGGATTATATTGCCGATGCGATCATTGCCCTGAAAGAGCGCGCACATGAACTCAAAGGATTGACGTTCGATTACGAGCCACCAGTGCTGCGTCACTTTACGGCGCGTTTTCGCTCTAAGTAGTGGAGTCTATTTGGTTAAATAGCCTTTCGCATATAGAGCTGGTCACTTAGATAACTATTTGCCTAGGTAAGTATTCACCTAGGTAACTGTTCACCTAGGTCACTATTCACATAAACAACAACGCGCCAAACGGTTTAACACCGAGTGGCGCGTTGCTTCATCAGAGCGTGGGTTAGTGATTGACCGCGCGCACTTTACCTTGTTTCAAGCTGTTGAGTACCTCAGCTTTAGGGCCGTCAGCGATAACACTGCCTTTTTCCATCACGATGACTCTATCGACGACATCAAGCATTGAGGTTTTATGCGTGATAAGGATCAGCGTCTCGCTCGATTTCAATTGAGAGAGCTGCTGCTTGATATGCATCTCAGAGCGATTATCCATTGCGCTGGTGGGTTCATCCATCAGCAAAACGGGTGGGCGGCCAAGTAAGGCTCGCGCGATGGCGACGGATTGTCTTTGACCGCCGGACAGCAGCATTCCTCCTTCACCCACTTGCCTTTCTAGCCCGGCAGGATCTTGTTGAGTAAACACGGTCACGCCAGCTCGGTTAGCCGCATCCATCACATCGCGATCATCGGCTAGCGGTTTGCCAAGCGTAATGTTATCGCGAATCGAGCCGTAGAATAGCTGACTGTCTTGCGGTACACAGCCAATGTTGCGTCTTACGTCGATGTGGTGCATTTGGTCTATGTCCGTATCGTCGATACGTACGTGTCCTTCAGTGGGTTTGTACAAGCCCATGATCAAGCGCTCAAGTGTGGTCTTGCCTGAGCCAATTCGACCTATGATCGCCACTTTTTCACCTGGGTTAATAACTAAACTGAGATCTCGAATCGACGCGATGGGTGAGTCAGGGTAGTGAAAGGTGACTTTATCAAGCTCAATCTTACCGTGTACGATTGGGCGGTGAATGTAGCGTTTACCCTCTTCTTGTTCGTCAGGCATCGACATGACTTGCTCAATGATGGTCATTGAGGATTTGGCTTGGTTGTATCGAGTCGAGAGCAGTGACAGCTGCACCATAGGGCCAATTGCTCGACCGCTCAACATGGTGGCAGCAATCAGACCACCCATGGTCAATTCACCTTCAGAGATCAAATAAACGCCAAGAATGATCATCCCAACGTTCGACGCTTGCTGAACAAATCCCGCTGTGTTTTGAATGCCATCGGTAATTCGGCGACTTTTGATGTTCCAGTTGGCCATGTGGGCAACGGCTTCTTCCCATCGGAACTGAAATTGGCTTTGGGCGCCAAACAATTTCACGGTTTCCAGCCCAGCCAAACTCTCAATCAAGTTCGCGTATTTTTGCGATGCGAGCCTTGAACCCTCTTCAATGGTATGACGCAAAGGCCCTTGAATCAGCAGTGAGTAGATGACCAGGATCACCACCCCGACAATCGGTACCAGCACCAAATTGCCAGCCATTAGCCAAATCAGAAGCAAAAACAGCAGCGCAAAGGGCAAGTCAATCAACGAGCCTATGGTTGCCGAGGTGAAGAACTCACGAATCGATTCAAACTCTTGTAAGTGGCGAGCAAACGCACCCACGGAAGGGGGGCGAGACTCCATTCGGATCCCCATCACTTTGCTAAAGAGTTTGGAGGAGATGAGAATGTCCGACTTTTTACCCGCTACATCAATGAAGTAACTTCTAAGTAGTTTGAGCACCAAATCAAACAAGAAGATGACAAAGATACCGCTCGCCAACACCCACAAGGTTTCAAACGCCAAGTTGGGGACCACTTTGTCGTACACCAAGCGGGTAAACATTGGCGCGGCTACGGCGAACAGGTTAATGAGAATAGACGCAATTAACACATCTCGATAAATACGTTTCGATTGCCAAATGGTACTCCAGAACCAGTGGCCCTTTTTGGTATTGAGCACTTCGGGTGAGCGCTCATCGTAACGGAATTGCTTTTTGACCAAGAAGTAGCGGCCAATATAGAGCGCTTCGAGTTCATCCATGCTGATAGAAATCGGCACAAGGCCAGATTCACCCGTAACAATTTCCGCTTCGCTGCCTTCGTCATTGATGCTGTTGAGAACGCAAGCGTCACCGCTTTTGAGCAGCAGTACAACGGGCAATACCAATTGGGAGATGTCGCTCAGCTTTGAGCGGTTTTCTTTCGCGACTAGACCAGCCCGTTCAGCCGAGCGCGGAAATAGGAAAGGTGTGAGCTTCCCGTCAGCAAGAGGCAGCCCATTAATGAGTGCCTCTGGAGAGTTCGCTAAACCATAGTAGCGACTGACGTAGATAAGCGAATTTAATAGCGGATCCTGCATGCTAACCCTTTGTCGTTATTTATCTACGATGAAGCCCTGGAAGACTTCAATAAAGTGTTCAGATAGGAAATCAAGCTGCGTTTGTGTTTCCACGCGCGAGGCGATGGTCTTGATACCCAAATTATGCGCAGTGCGCGAGATAGACGTCAATGTGAACTTCTGCTTTTCATCGTCAAGGTGATGAGTGTAGAGATAATCCAGTTTCACGTACGCAGGACGGAACTCGTTGATGTAGTCGAGCGATTGGAAATTCCGGCCGTAATTATCGACACCAAAGTCGGCGCCAGCCGTACGAATGGCATTACAAAATAGCGCAGTGTGGTGTGGTGCGTTGATAAAGCAGTTTTCTGGGATCTCAAAGTGGAGCAGAGGGGCGACTTTGCTGTGCTTGGCTAAATATTGAGATATCCAGCGAATGAAGCTTGGCTGGGAAATACTGCTTTGCGACATATTGATGGCAACGGGTTCTTTGAATTCGCCGCGGCTTAGCTTGTCCACCACCGATTGAATGACGTACTCATCAAAGATGTGGCTTGCGCCCAATTGTTCAAGCGCAAACAGGTATTGGTTGGCGGTATAACGCTCATCGCCTTTCTCAATCGCAGAGAACACCTCGCGGTGGTATGTCTGTCCCCAGGAGTCGTTCGCGGCCTGGAACCTAAAGGAGAACCAATCGTTGCTGATCGCTTCTTCAACCAAGTTTTTCCATTGCTGTTTGCCCATGAGATTTTCAGTGTTTTCACCGGTCACATAGCCATAATTGGAATCTGGGTTTGCTTTGGCCGCTGCCAACGCGTTATCGAGCATGGTGAGGATTTCAGACGTCCCGCGAGACGTTTTGCTGTACACCACACCCAGTGACACATTAGCGGTCGCCATGCCGGTAGGATCGGCACTGACATCTTGCACAAAGGTAATGATGCTGTCCGCCATCAGTTTGAGTTCACTGTCATCGATGTTCGGAAGGATGAAACCGAACTCTTCAGACGAGATGCGCGCTAAGGTCGCTTCCGGCGAGGAGATAGAGACTTTTAGGTGATCGGCCAACTCTCTAACCATGCCATCACCCGCTTCATAGCCTTTTTCCTCATAGAGTTCACGGATAAAGCTCGCCTCTAAAATAGCGACGCCACCCATTCCGCCTTCGGTCAACCATGCGTTTAATTGGCTCATGTAGTAAGCGCGGTTGCCTAATTGAGACACGGGATCGATGTAGGCACGTTGTCTCAATTGCTGTGCTTCTTGAGCTTGCGCTTTAAACGATTTCTCTACTTGAGCAGACATGCTGTTGATGCCATCGACCACGTAGATGAGATCTTTGGTCGCAGGGCGGGGAAGAGGTTCGCCGAATTGATTCTTCGCCACTTGCTCCATTTTGGTGACGATGAGCTGGAGCGGCTTTAATGCGCGGCGCAAGATGAAAGAGATCGCAAACAAGCCAATGAGGAAGATAAAGCAGAACGCATAAACCAAACGTTCGAAGGCAAGCCATAGCTGGGTGTAGGCATCCCCAGGGTGGCTGACAATTTCGACTTCCGCTAGTTGCATCCAGCCACTGGTTACCACACGTCTATCGTGAATGGTGTCGAACAGCTTAAGGTCGGTAAACCAGGTTGGGACATTGTTTGGTTTGATTGGGTAGGCGCGTAATATCTCATCGCCAGTATCGAGGAAAATCAGACGAACGATAGAGTAGCTACTGCCATCAAACAGCGCATTGATAACGGATTCCACCGCGACTTGGTCCTTATTCTCCAAATAAGGAGCCAAAGCCAAGCCGACCGTGTTGATGGTGTTATTCACTTCTGAGCGCTGTTGCTGCTCTAAGTTGTTTCGCGTGGTGTTGAATTCAATGATAAAGACCGAGATCATTAACATCAAAAAGACCGCAATCATTCCCGCGACAAGTTGTTTATATAACGTCATATTGCCTACTCATCATAATTGACTATTGGTTTATTGAGTTTGAGCGATTTTTCTCGCGCACGGAGATCGTTCCATAAGCTAAGTCGGGACGATTTTCCTGCTAACTGTCCGTTTTTCGATTTCATTAACCAGAGGTTTTTACCATTGAAACTGTAGATCGGTAGTAGATCGCGGCGGGTGGAAGCGCGGCGAATCTGCGGGTTAATGTTGTCGAGAAGTAAAGGTTCCGCATTGGGTGATGAATAGTAGGCGAGAACCATGTGAAACTGATTCAGTTCGATGGCTTTAACATACACCAGCCTCAATTTTCTGTCTGAGACGCCAAGTTCAAGCAGTGAAAAATATTTGGCAATGGTGAAATCTTCGCAATCCCCGGCGTTCGCGCCTAAAAATTCGAGCGGCGTCGCCCAATAGTCAGCTTTGCCCCACAGTCTGTCATCGTTAACGAAGTGAAGCTGATTAAAAAAGTTGTTCACTTTCTCAAGCTGCTCTGTCTCCGGTAGCGATTGATATTGTGAGATTTCATTGCGCCAGGTTGCTACGCGCTTCGCCGCTCTTGGGCCATAGACTTTATGCACAGCCGACACCCAACGTTGCTCTGATGTATTCAGAGCAAACGATGTGGCGGAGCTGATGAGCAAAAGCACTAGGGCCCAACAATACTTCATTGATTACAGGCCGCTTTTGTGTGCGTTACAGTTGTACATTCACTATTCCTTTAGTGCGTTACTTTTCGCGCTCATGATCGGCTTGAGCAGATACTCCAGCACGGTGCGCTTACCGGTAATGATATCGACCGACGCTGTCATCCCAGGGATGATCGGCAGTGACTCATCTTTGTTTAATGACGTTTCGCTGGTCCGTACACGCACCAAATAGAAGCTATTGCCTTCTTCGTCGGTGGTGGTATCCGCGCTGATGTGCTCAAGAGAGCCTTCTAATCCGCCGTACTTGGTAAAATCATAAGCTGAAAACTTCACAATCGCGTTAAGGTCTGGCCTGAGGAAAGCGATGTCTTGTGGCGCAATCTTGGCCTCGACCAACAAGGTATCTTCACTCGGTACGATTTCAACGATGTCCATACCGGGTTGGATGACGCCACCGACGGTGTTGATATTGAGCGTTTTGACGGTACCAGTAACGGGAGACGTGACAATGGTGCGATTGACTCGGTCTTCGAGGCCAACGGTCGACTCGGTCAAAGAGGAAAGTCTGTCTTGCGCATCATTGAGTTTTTCTTGTTGCTCGGAGCGAAATTTCTGCGCCGCGTCTATGCGTGCCAACATCGACTCGCGAATCGAAGCGCGTAAGACGGGCACTTTCAATTCGCTTGAGGTCAACTCTCTACGCGTATCGTTCACTTGGCGTTGCAGTTTGAGCAGCTCAATGCGAGGTACGACGCCTTCTTCTGCAAGTGGCTCGGTGATTTCGAGTTCTTTGCGTGCAAAGTCATAGCTGTCTCGCAGGTTTCTTACACGCGCTTGAATTTCTACTAAGTCTTGTTGCTTCTGCTTAACCTGCTGATCGATGACAGAGATTTGGTTACGCAGATTATTGAGATCCTGACGGTATTCAGCCCGCTGACGAGCGACGAGTTGAGGTTGACGCTCTTCCAGAATAGGAGGGAAGGCGAGCTTACTGAAGTCGAGTTGAACGTTACTTTGCCAGTTGCTGTCGTCGAACTCTTCATTCACTTCAACACTGGTAATGGATGCAGAGAGTTGCAGGACACTGGCAGTCAGGTTTGCGACTTGCTGCTCTCGCTCACGAAAGTCAGAGCGAAAACGAGGTGCTGAGATCACATGAGGCTCGGACTGTATTAACCT
>NZ_JCBDGK010000020.1:0-6131 GCF_059834005.1 Vibrio sp. R12-SW3-ISO1 | reverse complement strand
TTAAATGCTTTGTATGGATAATAAGCACTCCAATCGGGTAAGGTGAGACCCAGACTTTAGCTGCAACTAAAGTTTTTCTATCTGGTAGTTCGATTAAATGATGGCTCCTCTATCGAGAGACCGGTAACAAGTACGAACGCCAGATAGAACTCCAAGCACCACACTCGAATAGTCTTCTGGGTCTCGAGCCCGCATTTGCAAGCAAGAGTTAGCTTATTATGAATACAAACACACTTCAAAACATTAATGTCGGCGTTGATACTGGCAAGTCACAATTAGACATTTATATTCGTCCTCTCGATATTTACTTCACCGTTCCCAACAATGAAAAAGGCATCAAGGAAGCAATTAGAACTATTACTAAACATAGACCTAGACGCGTTGTCATCGAAGCTACGGGCCGACTGGAAATGCCTTTCATACTCGCCTGTGATAAAGCCAAATTACCTTACGTCATTGCTAACCCGCTACGTATCAAAAAGTTCGCTGGCGCCATCGGGCAACGCGCTAAGAATGACCGCCTAGATGCCGCGCTCATCGCACACTACGCTGAGAAAGTCCAGCCTGAACTCACTCAATTAAAAAGCGAAAACATTCGACTAATGAGTGACTTAGTTACAAGGAGAAACCAACTACTTACCATGCAGACCATGGAAAGAAACCGACTTCAAATATTACCAAAGAATATCTCTTCGACCATTACCCCCATTCTCACCGCTTTAAAAAATCAGATAGAAAAAGTAGAAACTAAGATAGCTAAACTGATTGATAGTTGTCCTGAGTATCAAGCCAAAAATACTATTCTTCAAAGCATGCCGGGGGTTGGAAAAATCCTTGCTGCCTCATTAATTAGTAATGTACCCGAGCTGGGCTTTATCACTAACAAACAAGCGGCTTCCCTCATCGGCGTCGCACCAATAACAAGAGAAAGTGGCCGTTACAAAGGCAAGCGTGTGATACAAGGAGGACGAGCTCAAGTTAGAACCGTTATGTACATGGCGATGATGTCGGCAATCCAGTGCAACCCGATTTTTAAAGCAACTTATGAACGACTACTTGCGACAGGAAAACCAAAGAAAGTAGCGATAGTTGCCTGTATGAGAAAGATGGTGGTTATTTTAAATTCGATGCTCAGAGATGGTGTCACGTGGGATCAAAATGGCGCCAAAAATTAGCTGTTGACGCCATAGTCTCTTGTTATGTACGGGCCTGAGTTAGCCCCAAAAACTTCCATAAACATCAGCATTTAGAACTTCAAAGAAGACCTCAAGGCTAGTTACCGTTGGTGTGGGCTCATAAAGATGCCACTTTAAATCAGACCTCATCCAGTAGATTTTCCACTCGTTGCCCGATTTATTGAACTTCACTTTAGCTATAGGACTCTCCATGTTTTCACTCGGATTATTCCATTTCGGGCGAACTTCGAAGATTTCAATTGATTGCCCGTCAATTCGATAGCCAAGATCCAACTTATTTCTAATTTCTACTGGTGGTCGGCGAGAGTCTAGATAAAGCTCAACCGCTTTTTCATATCGTTTTTGTTCGATTTCTGAGAATGCCATATCTATCACCTAAGCTATTAATTAACTTCAGTTTACGACGTAAAATGGACGAGTGCATCGCTTAATTTTTGGAAAGAGTACATAACGCCCTGTTAAGGTGTGAGCAACGCAATACCGAAGTCACCTCATACCACCTTAAACACTAAACGCAACGCATAGTAAAAATGCCACGCGTTGCGAGTCACTCTTAAACAGTTTGTTAAAAACCATTTTCCGCAATACTCGCCCTGACATCATCTTCGCATCTAACACAAGCAAAATACTGAATCGTATCCATGTCCCCTGTAACAAACTCATCGCAATTAGGACATGAAATTGCTCCCCAACCTCTATCAAAACAAGAGATGCAACTCCAAAGACCATCAATGTAGAATACGGAAGGGGTATCGTCATGGCATGCGTGACAATAAGCTACCCACTCACCTTCCTCGCACCAGCCATCGCCATCAGAGTATTGTTCCTTACAAGCTTTTAATACATATTCATGCTCGATCTCTACGTCACAATGAGGACAGTTTTTTAGGTCTTTATTGAAGAACTCAATGTCCTTATTGCAATTCTGACATGGTATTGTAGCCTTAGTTTTTTTAATCAAAGTGTCTTTGACACCACAGACTAAACATTCGAAGTCATTGCCCCATCTGTTTTCTTTAATCACCTCAGCAGCAACCATGTTGCAATGGTTACAAACATCAATTTGTTTTCCAGACTTTTTCTTATTTTCAATATCAGGAGAAATTTCAGTAAACCGAGCTGAAATGAAGTCTTGCTGTCTCATCATTCGTTTGTGAATTCGTTGAATTTCCTCGATGTAATCATCAAAAACAGGAGACCAAGTTGTGACTAGTAACTCATGCAAATAATGCCACGCACACCATTGTTCAACTACAACACTCACTTTAGTAGCACCAATATCATGATAATTAGTATGCGCGAAATGTACTATTTGGTTTCTATGCTCTCCTAAAGCTTTGAATGCATCCACCGCTTTCGTAGGAATAGGTTCACAAAGAATGCTTTTCATTCTTTTAACTGCGTCATCGAGGAAAACAGAATGGAAATCTCCGACTTGAAAACTATCAAGGTTTGCTAACTCTGGACGGCTAAGGATTAATGTCCAATGTTCACGCATTAACCTTGCTTTCAAAAACAGTTCAACAGATGAATAAAAATCAACAATAGAGTTTTTGGGTCTCTTATCAAGGTCGTCTAGCGAGGAGTCCAAAAAATCGATTGCATTTTTTACCAATGCATCAAACATCTCTTCTTTATTTTGTTTCTTTTGAGATATGAATTTATGTCCCACAATTTTTACCTCTGGTTTTTAACGCCGCGTTAAGTGGTGAGCAACGCAGGCCACCACAACTAAACCATTGTACCCTAAACACTTAAGCTAACCTGAACTGAGATCACCAAGCGTTGTGAATCCGTCTTAAACGCTTTGTTAGCTTTTCTTTTTGTAATGTTTATCGAACTCTTTCACGATATTTGGGTTAAAAAACAACTTACTACCACTTTTAGGGTTGGCTGGGTTGTATAGGCGTTCATGACAATACCTTTTATCAGTAGCAAAGGATTTACGTAGTTCATGATACTCGCGATTTATTTTGAAGTCTGAATATCTTTTTTGTAAACGAGTATTTAATACATCATAATCCCATGGGTATTTGTCCATTATTTCTTCCTCTTCAAGCCTTATTATTGGAGCCTGAAGATCATTTGTAATTTGAACAGGTATACCATCACCACTTCTTACTTTCTTGAAGTTAACATCTATTCGTAACGACAAATTATACTCAGATTCATTGTCATCATACTCGGTTTCAACATGATTAATGAACTGAAGAAGTTTCTTCTCTGACGCATTGAGCGCCTCTCCATTAACTGAGTCAAAACTTCTGAAAAATGCCATTGGCATTAAGTAAAAATTATACTTATCAAGAACTGAACCAAACCATTCTTGGACTAAGTGTAGATAATTCTGTAAAGATGCCGTACCTAACTCTTGGACTTTTACAGCAAGAGTCAGATCATCATTAATGAAATGAATCGAGTTATCTCGAATTTCAGCAAGTGTTGTGATGTTGGATTTCACCGCTTTATCGATTTTTACACCATAATCTTCTGTTATTATACGATGAGCCTCGTAAATGCTCACAGACATTGGGTTACCTGAGCGATTATATTTAATGTACCTTTTCTTAGACTTGCCACCACCTTTCAGCGAGCGATTTTCCCAAACATACAGGCTTGTTACTTGGTTTCGAGAAAGCTGCAAAACCTTTGCTTTTAAAAGTAATTCCCAAGCATTAATACAAAGTACTGAAAATGTCTCTTCCCGATAATTAAAGTCTGGCTTATTATAAATTTCTATTGCAGATAACATCGCTGCAATAGACTTATCTAACATACTTCTAGATCTTGATTTCACTCATATCTCCAATTTCCGCTGAAAGCTAACGCCTTGCTAAGTGGCGCTTGCGATGAACTCGCAAAACCCACTGAACTCCAAGCCAAAACCGCCGAGCGTTTGGCGTCCACTTGAGTAACTGGTTAGTTGGCCAGTTCGTTGCTCTGCCAGAAACGCCACCGTACAAAAAAGTAAACCACCACAGCCAAGCGCACAACACCGAAATCAAAGTTACCCACGATTTACGCAAAGTAATGTGAGCCACTGCATTTCAGCAGAGAAAGCAGACTAAACACACCGCCAAAACCTTTTACGACGACAACGCCAATGAGCAGATTGAAAGCCAACAACGTTGCATCTGAAACACCAAAATTCAAAGCAACTTTACGCCCACGAAACTCGCCACCAACCTGCACGAAACCAAAATGAGGCAAACCCGCGAACATTGAAACGTGCTTTGGTTCGAGTAATTCAAGAGCTGATACCGACAATATTAAATTGCCGATAGCATCGAACGAATGGCCGGAGATGACGATGAACTAGCCCCAAAAATTCACCCGCCAACTAACGCTCTGTTAAGGGGTGAGCAACGCAATACTGAAGCCGCCGCAAACCGCCTTAAACACTAAAACCAACGCATAGTAAAAATGCCACGCGTTGCGAATCCCTCTTGAACAGTTTGTTATGCATTTCTTTGATAGTGCTCGCGGTGGTATTTAATGAACCGAATATCAATTTTGTGTTTATTGGAAACCGTTAACTTACCTGGCAGTCCAATCAGAGTTAGGTCATCTGCAATGGTGAAACCACCATTGTCAAACATCACATGGTGATTGGGGCACAAACATAAGATGTTATGTTCACTATCGGGACCATTATGAGGTTCACCGAGTGGCATAATATGAGCAGCTTCAGCATATAGGCCAGCAGTAGTTTGGATAGCTAACCCACAAATTTGGCATTCATAGTTGTACCACTGCTTAACATTTAGAGCCTTCTGATAATCGCGTACAACTCTGTTGGATGTGGAAGAGTTTCTTTTTGGTGATTCATATTGGCCTGGAGGTTCCTGTACTTCATTATCTACCGCGATTGTATCGTGAGCGACTAAGCGGTATCGCCAAATAACAAAGCCAGCTTTACCTGTTTCCTTCCAGTAATCCTCAACGAGATATAGACCTGAGTATTGATAACCTGAGTCCGGACTGTATTCACTATTATGTTTGTGTCCTCGCGTCACTCGAACTGGTAAGCCTTCAGTTTTACTTCTAGCAAGAGCAAGATTAACTGAGTCTAAAATTTGGTCTGCAACCTGCTTCTTTTTGGTATCCTGGCCGCCAGCTCCAGTGTAAATTATTACATCACCAAAATCTTCATCATCTTCATAGCCGCCAGATAATACTATTGAATCCGCCCCCTGATACTTAGAACCACTTATTCCAGCAACTAAGGGTCCATGAACACCAGCTTTAGAAAGTGTGTCTCTACTTTCAAACTTCCTGCCTATTTCAACACCCGAAATATGACCAAATACTCTTTGTTTCAAATATTATCTCCAATATGCATAACGCCGCGTTAAGTAGTGAGCAACGCCACCACAAAACCTAAACATTGTGCCGTAGACACTAAAGCTGAATCAAACCGAAAGTGCCGCGCGTTGCGAATCTGCCTTAAACGCTTTGTTATGTTCGTACTACAATGTTTAGTGCGATTATATCGAGTTGCCCTAACTCATTAAAATTTAGACGAAAGTGCTTGTAACCTTCGTTGTGATTAATCACTTCTGATTCGACGTGTTGCTTAAGCCAAAAAGATGAGCATATTTCATAACAGCAGTCATCTCGCTCCCCTTCAAGTAAATCAAACACCATCTGCCACTTGAATGCTACAGGATCGGCAAAATACAACTTTACCGCTTTTTCTTGCCAATCTTTAAACTCAGCTCGTATATCACCATCTTCTTGATGGATTTCAGGATATTCTGCATCTGCAGTAGAAAACCCCAAATCTAGTAATTTAACTGTTTCCATAACCCTTCCTAGCCTAAAGAACATAACGCCGCGTTAAGTGGTGAACAACGCCAACCACCAAACCTAAACCATTGTACCTTAAACACTTAAGCTAACTTGAACTGAAATCGCCAAACGTTGTGAATCCGC